>CAJOLV010000001.1 GCA_905235515.1 uncultured Bacilli bacterium
TTAATGGAACAAATTCCATCAATTTCTAAATTTACATTTTCAGAAATATTCTCAAGATTTAAACATGGGGTACCTTCTTTAGATATGGCCCTAAGATTGGCTATCCACAACTTGAAAAAGTTTTTTCTCTACCTAGTTCATACAAAAATCTATATATAGATGGTAGTTCAAATAAAACCATTCTCGATTTTTCCGTTGTTTTTGAACAAAGAGAAGATCCTATTAATATATATTTAAACAATCTTAGTGCCATATCTAAAGAAGGTACCCCATTTTTAAATCTTGAGAATATTTCTGAAAATGTAAATTTAGAAATTGATGGAATTTGTTCCATTAAAGGATTTAGTGGCAGAAGTGGCATGAATGGCACTAGTTACGATGTTAATGAAAGCCGAACCAATCCAGTTAATGGAATGGTCGGTGGTAATGGCCAAATTGGTGAAACACCAATCATCGCTAACGATTTAAAAATATTGATTAAGGAAAACGCTACCTTATCTATAACCGGCGGTAATGGTGGTTATGCTGGTAATGGCGGTAACGGCTCTGGCAGCGATGCTGCTAATGTCGGTAAAGCTGGAGATGGAGGCAATGGCGGTAACGGTGGTAATGGCGGTAACGCTATCGCTATTAAAACTAATTTGTCCATTGATAATAGAGGTCAATTAACTATCACTGGTGGTAATGGTGGAAAAGCCGGAGATGCCGGAAATGGCGGTAACAATTCACCTGCCAATCCACTTAATGTGCCAGACTGTGGTGGACACGGAGGTGCTGGCGGATTGGGTGGTAATGGCGGTTTGGCTATTAAATTAGATAATAACACCACTTTCAGTTTGACTAATAACAGCATTACCTTAATAGGAGGCAATGGTGGTGATGCCGGAAATGGTGGCAATGGTGGTTCTACTCTTTACTACTTTAACATTACACCTGAACCGGGAAATGGCGGTAACGGTGGTAATGGCGGTAATGGTGGAAATACCACAAATGTAATTTTAGATGATTACTCACTTATAGAAACTATTCCTGGAAAAGGTGGAAAATATGGTCGTGGTGGTACAAATTCTTCTTATTATTACATAGGAACCAATTATGAAAATGGTCGCACAATAGCTTCAGAAAATGGATCAGATGGTTATAATGGCCATAGTGGTTCTTATTAAGCAATACAATATTTGGATAGTGATTGTTGTTCTACTTTTGACTCTAGTTAGTTAGATAAAAAAAGGGATTGGTCGTGTTGCTCAATCAATCTCCATAAGAATAATTATATTATAGCCAATAAACATTATTAATTGTGTTGATTGTCTACAACAAAATATAGCGTTTACTACAATTTATTAATCTAGTTTTAACTTTATTTGAATTGCGATGAATACATTTCGTAATAGAACCCTTGTTTATCCATTAATTGTTTGTGATTACCAGATTCTATAATATGACCATCTTTTAGCACCAAAATAGTGTCAGCTTGTTTGATGGTGGACAAACGATGAGCAATGACAATTGAAGTCTTTGACTTCATCATATCATCAAATGCATCAGTGATAAGTTTTTCACTGCGAGTATCAATGTTACTTGTAGCCTCATCTAGAATTATGATATTTGGATTTAACAACATCACTCTAGCGATAGCAATCATTTGTCTTTGACCTTCTGATAGCCCATCTTTACTAGATACTCTCGTATCTAATCCGTTTGGTAAAGTATCAATAAAACTATCAGCATGAGATTTTCTACATGCCTCTAATATTTCTTCTGTTGTGGCGTTTGGCTTAGTGTATCTAATATTATCTAAAATCGTGCCATCAAAGATCCATGTATCTTGTAAGACCATACCAATATTCTGTCTTAAAGAAGTTTTAATAATATCCTTACTATCAACATCATTAAATAATAGCCTTCCTGATGTTGGTTCATAGAAACGCATAATTAAATTAATTAATGTAGTTTTTCCTGCTCCTGTTGGGCCAACAATCGCAACTTTATGACCTTTTTCAATAGTTAATGAGAAGTCTTTAATTAATTCTCTTTCTTTAACATATTGGAAAGATAGGTCATCGAATTTGATATCATTAATTTGTTCTAAAACGATATCTCCGTTATCAACATCATCATCCAAGTTTAAGAAATCGCTCACCCTATTGAATGAGTGTTTAGCGGTTTCGTATTCGTTCACCACATTACTAATTTCATTGAACGGCTTGCTATATTGAGTGGTGTAACTTAAGAAGGATGATAATTTACCAATAGACATTACTGCTAGAACTAGAGCCAACTTAGGTTCATATGCGAGCATGATGATACCAGCAATACCGATTAATGCATAAATAGTGTTATTCACTAATCTTGTTGATGGATTGATCCAAGACGCACTAAATAGAGCAACCTTGCCTTCTTTTCTTAATTCCTCGTTAACATCTTTAAATCGATTTAAAGCTTTTTGTTGATAATTTAAAGATTGTACAACATCAATATTTTGAATCGTTTCTAGAGAAATAGAATTTATAGATGCTTGTAGACCAGCTTGTTTTTTGAAGTGTTTATGATTGAACCTAGCGACAAATGAGGCCATTAAGATTGATAGTGGAGTTAAGACAATAACACCTATCGCTAAAATCCAGTTCACCATAAACATCATGACTATAGTGATGGCGACTGTAAATACGCCTTGAATTAGAGTTTTAAAGACTGCAAATATACCAGTAGCGGTACTTTCCATATCTCTAATTTCTAGTTGTAATAAATCACCATGATATTTTTTATCAAAGTCTTTAATTGAGATGGAATTAATCTTATTAAAAATATCATTTCTCATCTTTTTAATCGAGTTTTGCGCGATTTTTCCTACAAGATATTCAAAAAAGTAATCAAATACCGTTCCTAAAATTGCTAGTACAAGAGAGATAATTAAACAAGTATAAAACGCCTTGTTATCGTTATTTCTAGCGTAGTCTAAGGTGCGACCCAAAAGGAATGGTTGCCCCATTTGAGATATGACAAAAAGTAGACCAAAGATGGTGCTTATGATTAAGCGCATTTTTTGCTCTTTTAAATAGTGAAGAATTCTTTTCTTACTAGTCATATCTATCCTTTCTTTATTTGTGATTCATATATCTCTTTATAGATTTGACAACTATTTAATAATTGTTGATGATTGCCCACTCCAACGATTTGTCCTCTATCTAAAAGGATGATTAAATCAGCGTCCGCGATAGTGGCCACTCTTTGGGAAACAATAATCTTTGTCATATCTTTTAATGAAGATAATGTTGTTCTAATCTTCTTATCGGTTAATAAATCTAATGCAGATGTAGAATCATCTAATATTAAAACTTCTGGGTTTTTAATTAATCCTCTAGCAATACATAATCTTTGTTTTTGTCCACCAGAGAAGTTATTGCCACCCTCATTCACAATATAATTCTCATATTTACTGACAAACTCATATGCTTCCGCCTTTTTAAGAGCGTCGGTAATATCCTCATCACTAGCATTTGGATTGGCCATTAAGAAATTAGATTTAATTGTGCCTTTAAATAATGATGACTTTTGATTAACTAGTCCTATCTCATCTCTAAGTATTGTTAAATCATAATTCTTAATATTAATGCCTTTATAAATGACATCGCCTTGAGTGGTGTCATAGAATCTTTCAATTAAATTAATAACTGTTGATTTACCAGAACCGGTTCCACCAATAATACCTAATGTCTGTCCTTTTTCTACTTTAAAGTTAATATCTTTTAAAGCGTAATGATTGTTATTCCCATTAAATGAGAAATAAACGTTTTTAAATTCTAAAATAGTGTTGCTATCTCCAATTTGATCACCACTTATTACAGATGTTTGATAATCGAGAACCTCATTAATTCTCTTACGAGAGACACCAGCTTTGATAATGTCTAAAAGAACTGGTGGTAATTGGCACACTGCAAAGAAGATTTGAGCGAGATACGCCATCTCGGCAATAATAGTGGAAGAGATAATTACCTTTTCTCCCTCATCACCATTTAATAATGTTTCTCGACATAAGAATATGATTGCAATAGTGATAACCGCAGTAATCGCAAACACGACAGGATTAATTAATGAATTGAGCTTATGGACTTTAATAGATTTGGTTTCATATGTGGTCGTTAATTGTTCAAAAGATTTGTTTTCGTTTTCTTGATTGTTAAACGCTCTTATGACTCTCGCACCATTAATATCGTCTGTGCTCTTGGTCGATATGTCATCTAATGACGATTGTATTGAAACATATTGTCTTCCAGACTTTCTTAAAACAATAAAGAACACTAACCATATGATTGGAACAATAATAGTGAACGCAATACCAATTTTCCAATCGAGGATAAAAGAAAACACTAAAGCACCCAAAATAACAAATGGGGCTCTAGCAACTAATCTAACAAAGAATAAAACACCTTGCTGAACTTGATATGTATCACTATTTAATGTTGTTTGAAGTCTTCCAGAACCAAAATGGGAGCGGTCTTTCTTAGAAAGATTAATAATTTTATTAAATAGAGCCTCTCTAATTTCGCTTCCGACATTAGTCGCAGTTCTGGCAGCGATATATTGGGCGACCATTGTAATTACATAACCAACTATACCCATTACCAAGATAATGACCGCTCCAACAATCGCGTCACTTAATGATTGTTTAGAAGGAAACCAAGTATCAAATAATCTAATGAATTCCGCTAAGCGTTTTGAAAAGATGTTAGGAATAGACTCTGGATCTGAGTATTGGTTCAAATCAATAATAGCCTTCATGAATAATGGGATGAGTAAATCAAAAAAAGCCTCAATCAACTTAAGTAGTGGACCGAGAGTCATCGCTATTAAATGCTTTTTATATGAATCACCAACTCTTTTTATCACAATACGCATTGTACCATATGTGCACATTTTTGGCTAATCAAAATGTTTAGCCAAATAGAATGTGATATAATAATAAAAGAGTTGTTTGCTATCTGTAATATGGCTTTTTTAGAAATACTTAAGGAAGGGGTTAGAATACTTCAATTGAGAAAACCGATTTAAGAATAATTGTTTAAAACATTATATTTTCTAATCAAAAAAAACATTTGTATCATTTGGCAACATTTAAAAATAAACAGTAAAATAAGTTGGATATGAGTAACGCAATTAAATTAAAACCAGCGATTAAAGATTATATTTGGGGTGGTACCTATTTTAAGCAATTTGGAAAAGGTAACACCGATATTGTCGCTGAATGTTGGGAACTTTCAGTGAGAGATGATTTTAATTGTGTTCTCGCTGATAATGGAAAGCCTTTAAAAGAAATCTTAACCAAAGATATGATTGGCCCTAATAGCGATAGATTCCCATATTTTCCGTTATTAATAAAATTAATCGACGCAAAAGATAATCTATCTGTGCAAGTACATCCAAGTGATGATTATGCTTTAAAAAACGAACACTCATTTGGTAAAAGTGAGATGTGGCATATTATCAACGCTGATAAAGGCGCTGGATTATATGTTGGTTTCAAAAAAGACATTTGTCAAAGAGAAGTTAATCATAGATTAAAGGATGGCACAATATTAGAAGTGTTAAATTTTATGGAAGTTAAACCTGGAGATACGTATTTAATTAACCCTGGAACTATTCATGCGATTGGTAAAGGCGTTAGATTAATTGAAATCCAACAAAATAGTGATTTAACTTATCGTTTATATGATTACAATCGTGTAGGCAAAGATGGACAACCGAGACCTCTCCACATTGAAAAAGCTTTAAAAGTTATTGACTACAAAAAATATCAATTATCTAAACCAAGTGGTGATATTTTAGCGGACAATCAATATTTCAAAGTATCAAGAAAAGAATTTGATGGTGAATTAGAGATTAAAGCTGACCAAGGTTCATTTGTTTCATTTACATTTATTGATGGTAGTGGACTAGTTGATAATATATCTTATCAAGTTTATGACACATTCTTTTTACCTAATGGCAAATCATGTGTTGTTAAAGGCAAGGGAATTGTAATATTATCCAGAGTTTAATATGGGTGATTATTTAAAAGAACTTAGAGAAAAGACTAATCATATGACATTAGTGCTACCACATTCGGCAGTGCTTCTTTTTAACAATAAAGGTGAAGTACTTTTAGAAGAAAGAGCGGATGATGGATATTTTGATTTTCCAGGTGGCGGAATTGATTTAAAAGAAACTGCTGAAGAAGCCGCTGCGAGAGAATTAAAAGAAGAAACCGGACTAATAGCGTTAGAACTAGAATTCTTTAAACTATATTCAGGCGAGATTACCTATTATAGATATTTCAATGGTGATGAAATCTATGGAGTGGATGCAGTTTATATTTGTCGTAAATATGAAGGAAAATTAAATCCTCAACTAGAAGAAGTTAGAGGACTAAAATTCTATAGATTGGATCTTATGCCAGACAAAATGTCACCACGTAACAAGCAAATCATAAAAGATTTAAAAAACATTCAAAAATAATGAAAAACGCCGCAAAAACGGCGCGTTTTTTATGAATTTGGTATTTCTATAGGTTGCTAATGCTTGTATTTAATGCTTTTGGCATTTTATGTCCTTACAAATTATTCATTTTTATACTTTTGTAGTAGTAGCAAATCAAATAATACCTATGCTTAATTTTGTAAATTACCAGCGATTGTAGACTTTTTCAGCAAATCCTAAAATGTTTTCAAATTTGATTTCTTTTCCGTTAACTTTAAAGGTGCCACTAAAGAGGCCAAACACTTGATTTTGTTTGGATCTAATAATCAACACATTTGTGTCATCGTGTCTATTTAATATTGGCTTAAATGTTAAATCTATATCGCCTTTTTCAGATGTAAATTTCCATTCTCCTAAGAAGTCATCTTCTCCATTTTTATATGTTGGAATTTCAAATTTAACATCATCTAACTTATAAGCTTTGTCATCATAATAGAATATATTTTCAGTTCCATTTAAATTATCGCCAAAGCCATAGCCTAGATTGAAACCAATGCGTTTACCTTTCACATAACCATTCATATTTGACCATAACCATGTGTTTTTATAGGTCCAAACGCCTCTACCCCAGTCTAATGTCGCTAATGAGTCTTCACCAAACTCATATTTATCATCGCCGATTTTGACATAACCAGTAGCTTTCATACCGTTAATCTTTTGGTTGTAATAGAAATGTCTCTCTTTATCAAATGGGATAGCGACAACTATTGAATCTTTTTGTGTTTCTTCTAATACCACATCAGCGTACAAATACTTTTTGCCTAGGAAATCTTTAATGTTTGCAATTAAATGTCTTTACCATTTTCATGTTTAAAAGATAATGAGAACTTCCTATTTTCAAACTCTACATTTCCTGAAGAGGAAGATGATGGAAGTCCTACTTTACCAAAGGTAAATGGTTTGATAACTGTCTTTGCTGGTTGCTTTTTATTTTCAAAATCTAAAAAAGTAACACTGCATAAAGCTAGAAATGATACATCGGAAATAGTTAAACAAAGACCATATTTAGAATTACCAATATAATAGTAATCCCATTCTTTGATTCTCCATTTCATTCCTTTAATTTGTTTTCTTTCATATGTTTTAACTGGACATAGTGAAAAACCAGCTTCGTTTAAATCGCCTTGTTCATTTAATAATAGGCCGGGTGTTAATTCATGTTTCATATAATCAGTTTATCACTTTTAATCACCGAAAATATTTGAGAATTGTTTTTAATAAAAAAAGTTAGTTTCGAGCTCCCGCCATTTTAGGCCGGCATATCCACTGACTATTATTTAAAAATAATAGAGTTGCCTTTTAAACATTTTTAAAAAAAGAAGCAACCATACAGATGCACAATTAAGTCCACTGGTTTACTTTTATAAATAAGACACTTAATTGCTATTTGCTATCAATTTGTTTTTGTGGATAATATATTTGCTATGGGCAAATCTTTAGATATTCGAAAAGATGTCGCAACAAGGAAATATAAAAAGCCTTTCTGGTTGTGGTATCTCATATATTATGTGATAGGAAGAACACACCTATTAGGTTCTAAATATCATCCTCATTTAGAAATTATTGATAAGTTGCCAAAGAAAGGTCCTGCTTTTATTGTGTGGAATCATCAATCTAGAAGAGATCATACTTTCTTATGCACAGCAGCGTGGCCAAGAAAAATGAGTATTTTATGTGAATATAATGAATTCTTCCGCTCTCATTTACACTGGGCTTTTGCGAGAAATAAAATCTTACCTAAAAAGCCATTTGATAATAGTGACTTTGTAGGTATGAAAGCCCTTAATAGTGTGATTATGCAAGGCGGAGTAGTGGCCATTTCTCCAGAAGGAAATTCCTCTAATTTTGGTAACAATCAACCAGTCGCTTTAGGCACCGGAAAATTATTAAAACACTACAAAATCCCTGTCTTTATGATGAAATTGAAAGGAAGTTACCTCACTAACAATAAAAATTTTGACGAGGATAGAATTGGTGAAGTATATGGTAAATTCTATAAGCTTTGGGATAAAGAAGATTTAGAACAATTGTCTGATTTAGAAATTGAAGACAAACTCAATCAAGAATTCAAAATGGATGACTATGAGTGGAATAAAACCGCTCGTATCAAATATAAAGGTAAATCCGGTATGGCGGTTCATCTCGCTGACATGTGTTACAAATGTCCAAAGTGTGGTGAAGAATTCACAATGGTGTCAGAAAAAGATGATATTAAATGCACTAAATGTGGCAATGGGGCGACTTTAGATGAATATTATGATTTCCATCCATATGAAGGCTCAATTATTCCAGAATCACCATGTAAGTGGGTTTTAAACGAAAGAGCGGATATCATTAAAGAAATCAGAGAGAATAATAATTATCGTTTTGAAACAGAAGTTGATTTAGGAATGTTGCCAAACGATCATTATCTAACCGACTATAAAACTAGTGAAAAAGTGGGTGAAGGTAAATTAATCATTGACCATTCTGGTGTCCATTACGAAGGAACTAAAAATGGGGGACAATTTAGAATTGATTTGGACTATAAACAAATTTATACATTTAATGTTCCAGTCGATTTGAGTAAAATAGCAGTATATATCAAAAGCGAATACCATGAATTCGCTCCAAAGAATCGTTCTGCCGCCACTAAGGCTTTGCTCCTAGTGGAAGAAATGCATAGACTACATGTCAATGCATGGAAGAACTTCCCTTGGTTTGATTACCTATACGAACCATATAATAAATAAGATTTGAAAGGATTATTAAAATGGAAGACAAAGAAATTTTTGAAAAGTTAAAGAAACTTATTAGCCAATCAATGCCAGACGTTAATGTTAAAGATGTCACTTTAGAAACACGTTTATTAGAAGATTTAAAGTTTGATTCATTAGGCATGATGATGCTTGCGATGTCAATGGAAGACGAATTTGGCATTTCCTTTGATGAACCAGTCAACTTCTCAACCGTTAAAGATGTTTTAGATTTCATTAAAGCAAGACAATAATTTAAATTAAGCATTTTCATAAATCGATCCTTCAAGGGTCGATTTATTTTTACAAAAAAACTTGATATATTCTTAAATGTAAATTAATAATTTAACGAATATCGTAGGTTATATATAAACAGCAGATGTAATAATCACTGTTGTTAAATATTAATCGTTATTTATTTTACCGTTTTATTTAATTAAATCTTCTAATCTAACTTCACGTTTTCTAAACATGAGAATGTATAAATAGTAAATCAAACAATTGACAACTAGATAAACTGCGACAGACAAAATAATGAGCATACTGGTTCTAATTGTGACATCATCATATCTCACAAAATATACGGAAATTCCCAGCGAAACTAGCCCAAATCCAATAAAATTGCCAACAATTACTGCAATTAAAGGCACGCTATTTAGCTTGCCATTATCATTAAAACCTA
The DNA here is from genome assembly GCA_905235515.1 of uncultured Bacilli bacterium. Lineage (GTDB taxonomy): Bacteria > Bacillota_I > Bacilli_A > RFN20 > CAG-826 > CAJOLV01. The sequence continues at coordinate 9,934 of CAJOLV010000001.1, forward strand.
TCTTATACAAATAGGATTCTTTTTTTCCACCTTTTAAGATAAATATCTCTTCAAATAGGAGGAAGAAAGTAGTGATGCCAAGAGTTAAAACATCCAAAAATAATTGTTTTCTCTCCACTTTAAGAACAACAACAAAAGCATATGCAATCATCCCTGCACTAATAAGTAAGATTAAACCCGCTAATAATCTATAGGTTAAATTCTTTCTGTCTTGAATGTTCATGTTGATATTTTACTACTAGTAAGATTAAAAATCACTCGTTGCATTAAAAAATTTATAGAAATATAATTTTTATACAGAATGTTCTCGTCGGTAGAACACGAAATATTTTAGTAAAGTAGGGAAAGCTTATGAAAAGAAAAGTTTTTAGTGCCTCCTTATTGTTGAGCATTGGCTTACTCGCTTTTGGTGTGACTGGTTTATCAGCCTGTTCATCAATGCCTTCTGATATTCCAGATATCATGTTGGAAGCTTCAGAAATCAATATGAACATTGGTGAAACAAAGAAAATCAGTCTCAGTGTCCAAAAGGGATATGCTGATTACCCAGTAAGATGGTTCTCTTCCAATGAAAACGTTGCTTATTTCAGAAACAAAAACGCTGGCTATGTGACCGCTGTTGGTGAAGGTAATGCTACAATCACTGCCTCTATTGCTGGTGCTTTTGTTGATTGCAATGTTAATGTTTCTGATGATGGCGGTGACCCAAATGTTGCAAGATTTATTCTCAGTCCATCAAGTGCGACATTAGGTGTTGGTGAAACCAAACAATTGAGCTACACAATAACTCCAGAAGGAACAACGATTGAATTCACATCTGATAATACAAACGTTGCAACAGTTTCATCTACAGGTTTAGTGACAGCTGTGGCAGCCGGAACATCAATCATTACTGGTTTTGCTTCTAATGGTATTACAAAATACTGCACGATTACCGTTACTGAAGAAGGTGGCGGCCAAGGTGGAGATTTAGATATTGGCGTCAGTGATAACTTGAAATACACTGGAACATTAACTGTTGGCGCTCCAGAAAAACAAATGAGCTTTATGCAAGATCTCTTAAGAGATTTCAATAGATTAACCAATAGTAGTATTTCCTTCCAAGTCACACAAGTTGAAGAAGGTAAAGGTGCTGCTCAATTTGCTAGTGCAAAAGCTGCTCCAGCAATCTTCCCATACGCTTCTGACCAAATCGTTGACTTCCAAAACTTAGGTGCTTTAACACCTCTTCGCACTGAAAACGTGAAATGGATTGCTCAAAATATGCTTGCAGATGCCTCTACTGCTGCAAGAGTTGGCTCTTCAGTCTTAGGCTATCCATTCACATCCGACAATGGTGTTGTTATGTTCTATGACAACAGTGTAGTCAATGCCTCTGATATTGATACATTCTCAAAATTATGGGCAAAAGCTTCTGAATTAGATCTCGAAGTTGACTTCAAGTTAACCGAAGGTTTCTACGCTGCTGGTGCGTTACATACCTATGCTGAAGGAAAATCACTTTACAAATTAACCGCTACAAATACTGGCTATAAATCAAGTTCCACATTCAACGGAACCGAAGGTTTACAAGCCATTAAGACCGCTCATACATTATTAAAGAACAATGAAGAAACATTAAGATTTGGTGATGGTGCTCCATCTACCTCTGGTATCTTAGCAACAATCGTTGATACATCTTATGTCCAATCCTTCAAGACTTTAATGGGTAGCAAATATGCCGTTGCTCCACTCCCATATGTTGATGACGCAAAGACAACAAGATTGGGATCCTATTTAGGCTATAAATTCTATGGCGTTAATGCCACACTTGATACAAATGCTAAGACCATGGCCCACGATGTTGCTAAATTCTTAGTTAGCTCTTATTCCCAAAGCAAGAGATACGAGACATTCCGCAGCAAACCAACCATGACAGCCTTACAATCTATTTGCGCTAATGAACCACACATCGCTGCATTGAACACACAAATCGCTGATAACTCCACAGTGTTATTAACCGCTGCTGGTAGTGAATTATGGTCAGCAACATCATCTGCTTTGCAGAAAGTTAATGAAAATACTTTCCCAGTTAGTCCAACAGATGATCAACTCAAAGCAGTTCTAGCCGAACTCGATGCTGTTTTGTCAGTTACAAAATAGACGGAGAAAGATATGACGACAATTCAATATTTGTCTTTAACAAAATCTCAAAGATTTGTAGTCAATGTCGGGAACTTCTTTAAGAATCTCGGCAAAGGTTTTGTAAACTTCTTTAGAGGATTACCTCTTAAATTTATGAAACTAGGCTACAAGATTGCCGCACCTTTTGTGACCCTTATTGATGCATGGAAAAAGGGTTCATGGATGGTGAGAATGAATTTTGGTATCTTCGGCTTTTATCAAATCACTCATAAAGAGATAGCGCGTGGGGTGCTTTATCTCCTTTATGAAATCGTATTTATCTGGTTCTTAGCTAAATTAGGTGTTCCATACCTCGCTAAACTTGGAACATTAGGTACATTCTCTACATCAAGTATGTATTTAGTTGATCCGACCTATGGCGTCGCTGATGGTGCCTTTAAATCTGGTGATACATCATTCACCATCTTACTCTACTCCTTAGTGACATTATTCCTTTTAGGAATCTTTGTCGTCTTATGGTTCTTCTCTATTAGAGATGCAAAATCATTACAAGACAACATCGCTGTTGGTAGAATAAGTAAAAATTCTCAATTCTTTAAAGACTTAATGGATAGCAAATATCACACAGTCTTATTAGCTGTCCCATTAGTAGGTCTTGTTACTTTTACAGTTATTCCAATCGTTTTCATGGTCATTACTGGATTCACTAACTACAATGGTAGTTCTCGTAACATCCTTTATGATTGGGTTGGTTTTGATAACTATCGTATCCTCTTCTCAGGCTTTGGCTCTGGCGGTGGAATTGTCTCAATCTTCTTTAGAATTTTGGGCTGGACACTTTTGTGGGCTATGATTGCGACATTTACAAACTACTTCTTAGGTATGGTTATTGCCTTATTAATTAATAAGAAAGGCATCAAACTTAAGAAATTATGGAGAACTGTTTTAATCTTCACAATTGCGGTTCCTCAATTCGTTTCCTTAATGTTAATTAACCGTATGTTATCTAACACCGGTTTCTTATCCCGTATCTTTGAAACATTTGGTTGGATTGCGGCAAACCACAGTCCATTCGAATATAAGACGCTTTCAAGAATTATCATTATTATCGTTAACATGTGGGTAGGTGTTCCTTACACAATGCTCATCTGTTCTGGTTTATTAATGAATATTCCTGAAGACTTATATGAATCAGCGAGAATCGATGGTGCTTCTCCATTTAAGATGTACACTGCGATTACTCTTCCTTATATGTTATTTATCACTGGTCCATATTTGTTATCACAATTCGTTGGTAATATTAATAACTTTAATATTATCTACCTCTTATCAGCTGGTCGTCCAAGCTATGGATTATCATCCACACTCGGTTATGGCGATCCTGGCCAAACAGACTTGTTGATTACATGGATTTATAAGATGTCTATGGAAAGTGGCGCTGAAAAGAACTACGCGATGGCGTGTGTTCTCGGTGTCTTAGTCTTCTTAGTCATCGCTATATTATCCTTAATCTTCTATGGACGTAGTAATGCTGTCAAGAATGAGGAGGACTTCCAATAATGGCTGAAAAGAATTATGCAAGTAAGAGATTCGCAGAAAAATCTCAAAGAGTCCTTATCTATATCATCCTTACTGTTATAAGTTTGATTTGGATTTTCCCATTCATTTATTTGATTTTCCAATCCTTTGCGGAAGTCGCTAATCCAAAGAGTATCTTCCCTGAGAAATGGACATTACAAAACTACGCAACATTATTTTCCTCAACCTCTAAACCATTCTTTAGTTGGTGGATTAATACATTTGTGATTGCTTTAGCAACAGCAGTCTTACAAACCGTCTTAGTCTTAATGACAGCATATGCTTTATCAAGATTAAGATTTGGTGGTCGTAAAGCTTTAATGAAATTAATCCTCGTCTTAGGTATGTTCCCAGGTTTCTTAGGCATGTTAGTTAACTACTACATATTGACCTTGCTAGGACTTAATACCTCAATCTTCTCATTGATTGTCGTTTATGTCGCTAGCAGTGCGATGAGTTATTACATCGCGAAAGGTTTCTTTGATACCGTTCCTAAATCACTTGATGAAGCGGTCATGATTGATGGTGGTTCGAAGAATACAGTTTTCTGGAAAATCATTTTACCGCTTTCAAAACCAATCATTATTTATACAATCTTGGTCTCATTTACCGCGCCATGGGGCGACTTCATGTTTGGTAGCTTCATCGCTAGTTCCAGTGACAAGATTACTCCATATAACTATACGGTCGCTGTTGGTTTATCAAGAATCACAGAGGCTAGTGAATATGGCATATTTTGCGCTGGTGCGGTAATGGTATCAATTCCAATTGCAGCGTTATTCTTCTGGCTACAACGTTATTACGTTGAAGGTATCGCCGGTGGCGCTGTTAAAGGATAATAGGAGGAAGAATTATGGCTTCACTAAAATTAGAACACATTTACAAGGTCTATCCTAACGGACACAAAGCGGTCACTGACTTTAATATGAACATTAAAGATGGTGAATTTATCGTTTTCGTCGGTCCTTCTGGCTGTGGCAAATCCACAACCTTAAGAATGATCGCAGGTCTTGAAGATATTTCTTCTGGTGAACTTTACATTGGTGACACCCTTTGTAATGACTTACAACCAAAGGATAGAGATATCGCAATGGTCTTCCAAAACTATGCCTTGTATCCACATATGACTGTTTATGAAAACATGGCCTTTGGCTTAACTTTAAGAAAAGTGCCAAGAACAGAAATCCATGAAAAAGTGATGTGGGCTGCTGATGTCTTAGGCTTAAAAGATTACTTAGATAGAAAACCAAAAGCGATGTCTGGTGGTCAAAGACAACGTGTCTCTTTAGGTAGAGCGATTCTTCGTAATCCTAAAGTTATGCTTCTTGATGAACCATTATCTAACTTAGATGCTAAGTTAAGAGGTCAAATGAGAAGTATGATCTCTAAACTTCACCAAAACTTAAAGACAACATTTATCTATGTTACCCACGACCAAGTCGAGGCTATGACATTAGGTACAAGAGTTGTCGTTATGAAATTAGGTCGTATTCAACAAGTTGACACTCCACAAAACTTATACGATCACCCAATTAATAAATTCGTTGCTGGATTTATCGGCACTCCACAAATGAACTTCTTTAACGTGACTTTAAAAGAAGAAAAAGATCATGTTGATATCTTGTGGAAAGATTGTGAACAACCTGCTCTTAAGATTAGTCATGATTCAGTCTTAAAAGCAGAAAGAAAATATCTTAAAGGTGATGTTGATATCACATTAGGTTTTAGATGTGAAGCCGTCAGCGCAGAAGATATTAATCCAAAAGATGATAACGTTGTTGATGTCATCATCTCTCACTTTGAAGAATTAGGCAATGAAACACTTATCTATGGTGACTTAAAAGAAGTTGAAGGCTTAGGTGGTGAATCTTCGACAAGTATCATTATCAAAGCTCCATCTAAGATGGGTCATGTTCCAGGCGATGTCATTAAAGCAAAGATTGATGTTGAAAAAATCCACTTATTCGATAGTCAAACAGAGATGACAATCGTGCCACCTATCCCAGATGAAAATGTGATGCCAATCAACATTTTAGATGGTCAAATGGATTTATTTGGTAAAGGCAAAAAACCAGAATCTATCCCAGTGGAATTTATTAAAGATGGATTTATTGCTTTACCATTAAGTGCTTTAAAACAAGATGGCAATGGCTCTGCTGAAGGCAAAGTCTTATTACTTGAGGACCATGGCGAAGCTGGCTTATTAGCAATGCTACAAATCGCTGATAAGAAACTCTTTGCGTTTGTCAAAGAAGGCACAAAAGTGGGCGATAAAGTGAAATTCTTAGTCGACTACTCAAAAGCCACATTCCGCGATGCGGAAAATAAGACTATCGCTTTACCATTACCAGAAAGAGATAATCTTAAAGCAACATTTGTCAACTTAAAGACCGCTCACGAAGTCACTCAAGATGATAACTTCTTAAAGATTCAAGAAGAAAGAGTGCAAAAAGTTGAAGAAGAATATCAACAAAAATTCGAAGATTTCAATAAAGAAAAAGAATCTGCTTTAGCGGAAGCCAAAGCTAAACAAGATGCTGCTCAAGCTGGTTTAAGACAAAAACAAGCGGAAATGAATAAGAAAAACGCTGAATTAAATGAAGAATTGAAACAAGCTTCTGCACAATATAGAACTGACTTAAAAGAAATTAAAGCTAGACACGCTCAAATTGCTAAAGAAGAAATGGCAAAGATTGATGCAATGTATAAGAAGATGTGGGAAGATGAAGGCTCTGACTACAAACGCGCGATGGCGAATAATAAGGATTATGAATCGCGCAAGGCGAGAAAGATGTCCTTCCAAGTCTTTAAAGAAAGCTTCCCACAAATGAAAGCTAATGACATTGAAAGAAAGACAAATTCATTAGAATTTGATAAAGAAACTGAAGTCAATGGCGTGAAAGCAAGATTCTCTCAAAAGAAAAACTTATTGAAAGAAACCATTAAAGAAAATAAAGTCAACTTTGAAAAAGAGAATTATCCATTAAAAGTTGCACAAATAGAATTTGATGCTAAAGAAAAAGAATTACTTGCTAAGAAAGATCATGATATCTTACACGCTAAACTTATCTTCTTCTTTAAATCCGGTGATTTCTATCAAATCATTCCAGATGACATTACTGCAAAAATTATTCAAGGTTTAGGAAACCGTGTCTTCACTAAAGTCTTTAGAGTGGAAGTTCCACATAATGGCTTTGTGGAAGAAGAAGGTGCTCTTGAATTCCAAGTCGTCTCTAATGTCAACTATGGTGACGCCAAGATGTATAAATGCATAGGCGAATTATATGGTGAAAAAGTGACCGTCTTTATTAATAAAGAAAGAGAAATTGAAGTCGGTGCGAAGATTTACCTCAAACCAAAACTTGAAGAGACCCAAATCTACGAGGATGAACTTAACATTAGGTTATACTAATATGAAAAAGAAACTAGTTTTATTATTATTGACTCCTCTTCTCTTGACGAGCTGTTCAAAAAACTCGGTCTCTTTTGAGCAACTCAAAGCCCATATTGATAACATCGCTGATAGTGGAGAGCATCCATATTATCGAGTTAATGGCTCATTAGATTTTAATGGCAGGGTGACTGAGATAGGCGAAGAAGATGGATTGTTTGATCGAAATCCTAACGGCATTAGTTACGTCGCTAATTCGCGTTATTATGAGGGTTTTTATAATGCTTTTACAACCGATAGTGATGTTGAAGATGAATCACAAGTCGTCATCTTTGCAATGGCCTCACGTTCTTATTGGTTAAGAGCCCCGTTACGCATCCATAAAGATAACTTCTCAGTGATGTTAAAAGATGAAAATGGTAATGATACCGACGTAGAAAATCCAACATGCGCTCATCATTATTTAGATTATTTAATTTGTGCGTGGTTAGACGCTAGTGGGTCAGTTAATCCATCAAAGAATAAACCATATTATGAAGTTTTACCTGATGGTGGATTCGCCATCGGTGGCAAAGGTGTCCGCACCAAAGTCACTATTGATAATTACCCATATTATCTCAATTATGCAAAGCATCCAGAACTTGGAGAATGGGATGAATATGAACCATTACCATGCTATAAAAGCGTAGTAGATGGTAGATTTGACATCCGCTTTGAGTATGACGCTCAAGGCTGGCTGAAGTCCGAAACACTTCAAACTGTTGACTATAATTATCGTGATGAAATTGATAGTCAAGTGGCCTTAAAATCCGTTTATACCTATAAATTCTCAGACTAATGAAACGAAGATTTATTACAATTCTTATTCCTGTAATATCTCTTCTTACATCGTGTGTGAGAAACAATTTGAGAAGCGATATTATAGATTTCATCGCTTCTTTTTCTATTGATTTAGCGGTGGAGAACTACCCTGCAGCGAGCTATTCTCGTGAGGATATTTCCATTGAAAATAATGTCACTTCCAAGGTGTTAACGACCATGACAATTAATCGGAAAAATGAGGACAATTTAGTCTATGATTTTTCCAAAATTACCTTAGAAGGAGATGAGCAAAAAAGTAATCTTCATCGCTATATTGAAAAAAGTGAAGAAAAATATTTTTTCATCAGTGAAGATGGAAAATTAGAAAAAACCAAAGAACAAGTTAATGCCTTACTTAACGACTTTTTCTACACCTCTTCTACCGAAGGAATTTACACAGGTGGGATGTTTATGGGGGATGCTTTTAGAGAAATTCTTCCAGACATTCAAGACCTAGTAACGATTGATTCTGAGAATAAACTATTAGTTTATTCTTACGTTAATCTGATGAATGATGAAAATAAAGAGGTAAGAATTGAACAAACTGTCACTCTTGATCAGTATGGAATGCTCGTTAAAGAGGATATGAAAAAGACCTCTGATTTAGGGGTATTTGAGACCCATATTGAGGTCAAAAAACTTTGATTTTTTGCCCTCATTTTTTTCTTACGCACGCGTTGACCTACGCGTGAAATGTGTTTATACTAATAGTAAATATACTATTCGTCCAAAAAAGGAGAATTCTTATGGCAAAGAAATTTTTAGTTCCTTTTGTTCTTGCGTGCATGATGCTTTCTGCGTGCTCGGGCGTTATGGTGCCAGTCGATGTTGAAGAAGTTCAAGATCAATTTCAGATTGATTTAATTTCCTCAATGAATCTCTATGTTGGATCAAGCGAGAAATTAATTCTCGATATTCAACCACTTTCTGGTAGTGATGTGAATGTTGGTGAACTCGAAGTTAAATGGGTAAACAGCAATTCACAAGTTATCACTGTCAGCGACTCAAAGTCGACAGAAGTCACTGTTACTGGTTTAAGTAGTGGTGACGCCACCGTGACCGCATTAGTTGGTACTCAAGCTGCAGCAACCTGCCGCATTAATGTTTCCGGAAGTAGAAAAGCGACAGTGGAAATTACTGGTCTTTCTATTACCGAAGAAAGCAAAGATTTTATTTATGATGAAGGCGGAAGCAATAACTCCTTTGGTTTAATCGCGACTGTCAGCACCAATCCTGCTAACGCCAATGTAGCAGTAAACTGGAGCAGCACTGTCACAAGTGTTGCTACTGTGACCCCAAGAGGCAATAACGTCACAGTTAATGTTCTTGGTCCAGGTGAAACTGATATCGTGGCAACCTTAGGTCAATATTCCGCAAGATGCAAATTAAGTGTTACTTCCTCTAGTGACCCAGTTACCATTTCTGTCAGTTTAAATAAACAATCTTTATCAATGGAAGTTGGTGATACTGAAACCTTAGTGGAAACTCATAAAGGCCAAGTTGAATATGTCAGATGGCAATCTAGCAACCAAGCTGTTGCTAAGGTTGAACAAAATGGTCAAGTAACCGCTATGGCAGAAGGACAAGCAACAATCTCAGTTTCTGTCTCTGATGGTGTTGATACAAAAACTGCAGCATGTTTAGTTAATGTTGCACCTGCTGGCAGCAGTGGTGAATATGACGATAACTTACCAGCAAGCTTAAAACAAGCTGGACACATCTATTTCCATTACTTGAGAACAAGTAGCCCAGCCGAATATGACAATTGGGCTTTATGGATTTGGCAGTCATTCCCACAAAGCTTAGAAGGTAGCTTATGGGGCGCTAATGCAAGCCATTTCAATTCTACAACTCCAATTAAACCTGAAAACCTCCAATCCTTAGGCTATATGACCAATGCCCAAGTCAATGGTGGTGATAATAATCCTTACGCGGACGAATACGGAAGAATTATTGATGTCGACTTAAAAGCGACAAATATTAAAGGTGGTAAGACTGGTAAAGAGGCCCCACTTATCAGTGATTGGGATCAAACCATTCTTAATAAAACAGACTTAGGTTTCTTAGTGGTTGACCAAACCAAGATGACTGGTGAATCAATGTGGACATCTGATGGTTCTGGTGAAACATTCATTAAGAAGTTAGGTAAAAAATATGAATACACTGCTGATAAATACTTACACGTTTATCTCGTGGAAGGTAATGTCAGTAACTTTACAACTGCTTCTGGTAAACAAGTCGTTAATAATCCAACATTAACTGACCAAACTGGTATGTATAGAAGCACAGATGATCAATCCTTGTTAACTAGAGACGATTACACAAAGGGTGTCTCCACATCCACAACGTTCAAACAAGATCGTCCAGGTGTTGGTTATCAAATCTTTGTTCCATCTTATGCTGATAGTGATGGCGATGGATTTGGTGATTTAAGAGGTATCATCAATAAACTTGATTACATTAAAAACGATGTTGGAGCGGAAGTCTTATGGCTCACTCCTATTCAAGAATCTAATAGTTATCACGGCTATGATGTTACAGACTACTACAAGATTGATAGTAGATTTGGTACTTTAGAAGATTATCAAGAACTCCTCTACAGAGCCCACAAACTCGGTATGAAGGTTTTAATGGATATGGTTATTAACCATACTTCTAAGAGTAACGTTTTATTCAAGAAATCAGAAGCTGCAGTAACAGAAGTGGTTAACGGTAAAGAAATTAATTACCGTGATATGTACTTATGGAAATATAAGACTGATAAAGTAATGGTCTGGGATCAAACAAGTACAAGCACCACAACAACCCTTGCCAACTACAAAGAAGTAGCAGTGTCCTCTAAAGATTGTGAAAATCAATGGTTCAAAGATGGCACATCTGATTATTATTACTTCGGTAAATTTGGTAGTGGCATGGCGGAACTTAACTATAACTGTCAAGCAACTAGAGACTATATGACTGATATGTGCAAATATTGGTTATCATTTGGTCTTGATGGTTTCAGACTTGACGCGATTAAACATATTTACCTATTAGGTGAATTAGATCCAAACCTCAAGAGTGTCATTGGTCAACACCATGTCACATATGACGTTGGTCAAAAACATTATTGGAATGAAGAAATGGGTAAATATGATGATATGCCAAACGACTATTCATACGATTTAGAAATGAATGTCATGTTCTGGAAACAATTCTCCGGATGCTTAAAAGCATCTTATCCAAACTGTTTCTTAGTTGGTGAAAACTTTGATGGTTGGGATGCCCGTATGGCGCCATTCTATGAAGCAATTGATTCTCAATTCGACTTCTCCACCTTCTATCACTTAAATGAAAGAAAAGAAGATTCGATGGGTAGTTCTATTGAAGTCTCCTTAGGAGAATATAAAGCATATAGAAGTGACCTCATTAATGGTGCTTATACATCTAACCATGACGTTGCTAGAATGCTCAACCACGCAGCAGCACATGACGCAGATGTAGCACAAGCATACGCTGGTAACCCAGGTAATGTTACACATCACGCTGAAGTGAATAATAGCAATAAAGACCGCGCTAATAATGTCGCAAGATATTACGCCGCAATGACAATCTTAGCGCCAGGTGTCAGCTGGATTTATTATGGCGATGAAATCGGTTTAGCTGGTAATACAAAAGATGCTGTCCAAGATAGCCGTGGTGATATCTATAATGACCATGGCAATAACATTGATAGATGGTATCGTCAACCAATGAGATGGGGCACTACTAAAGGCTCTGATGGTGTTGTTGATTACACCTTTGGTGGTATTGAAGTTCTCTGGGACTTCTATAACCAAAACTTAGCGACAGTGCCCGAACAAAAAGCTGACGATAATTCAATGCTCAATTATTTCAAAGCATTATGCTCAGTGAAGAATAACGATGCTTATCCAACATATGGATTTGTCTCTGGTACAGGTTCTATCAATGGACAAGAAGCCACTGCTAAATTCGATGTCAGTGATGGCACTCGTACAGTCTCTGTCTTTGTAAACAATAGAGATGAAGCTGTCTCCTTCTCAATGTTGGGATATAGCTTATTAGGCTGCTCTATCGGAGGTAGCGCAACCACCGTACCGGCTCATGGCTTTGTGGTAATGAAGAAGTAAGGAGGTAACTAACGATGAAAAAGAAACTATTAGCATTAATTCCTCTCCTCTTCTTAGCGGGATGTGGTACAAAACAAGTCTCTGAAGGACAAAAACAAGATATGGGAAATGAAGAACATTTCTCAGTTACCTATGCATTTAAAACAAACTTACCAACCGTTCATACACGTGCTGGTAGTGGCTCCCATATCACCTACTTAATGATGTCACCATATGGTCAAATCGATATCGATGGCGTCAAAGTCAAAGGTGGCGATTATGAACCAAAATTCTATGAAAACTGCATTATTTGGGAAAGTGAACCAGGTGGCGCTCTTCCAGCTAGTAGCGCAGTCAGTAGTGAATTATATGGAGTAACATTTAGAGGTTGGTTCCAATATAACGACAATATTTACCCAGATAAATTAGAAACAGTTCCTGCTACTAATGGTAGCCAAGTATTCGCTATCTTTGATGGCCCAACTGGTGGTGGAGGTTCCTCTGGCTCTGGTGGTGGCTCTCAAGGTGGAGGCGGTAGCGCTGTAGTGACAACTGGCTATGGTTTCCATTGGGAAAGCGGCAAAACCGTGCAAGCCGAATATAAAGGCAAAAATATGGACGGCAAAGATGAATATGTCGCTTACTCAGTCAGCTTTGCTACTGGTGATGTCTTCTCCTTATATGACTTCTCTAACGGGGCAACTTGGGTTGTCACACCAAACCCATATTCATTCGGAGATACAACTGGTTCTGGTTTAGCTTCTGGCCAATATCTCACAATTGGTACTGGTGTTTATACAGCCTTAAGAGACTTTACCGCTGATGTCTATATTCAATTACAAATGGGTAATGACACAGTTTACTTCGAACTCAAATAATTAAAATTATCAATCGCTTATAAATGGAGGTATAGTCCATGAAAAAACAATTAACTTTAGGTCTATGTTTGCTCGGTGCTGCCGCAATGGTTTTACCAGTAGCGTTCAATAGATCTAATCCTGTGGTGGTCAAAGAAGATGCCGTCGTAGAAGATGACCCAATAACTTATGCTAAAGCAGAAGATGCGGTCGTGGATTTTTCTCAAATGAAAAAGATTATTCACCGCGCTGATCCTGCTGAATTAAAGTTACCAGGAAAAGTCATCCTTCACTATTTCAACGATGACCAAGAATGTGAATCTAGAAGATTCTATACTTGGGTAACAGGATATGATGGAGTGGAAAGAAAACCAGATGTATCTACTCCTACTGCTATTTCTATTACTTTAGATTTCAGTGTCATTACTGAATACAAAGATATGCCAAGTCTATTCTTCATCATTAAGAAAGCTGGTACTTGGTCAGGTCAATCTGAAGACGTGGAATTGAAATATGAGAATTATCAAGATTCCATCAAAGATGATGGCGGAGTTCTCACATTAGAACTATGGACCATTCCTGGTGAAGGTAGTTCTATTGAATTCTGCACTTCGGAAGAAGAAACAAGAATTCCAAAGATCGCTACTGCTAAATTCACCGATTGGAAGACAATTCACTGTGTTTCTAGTGACCCAGCCACAAAACCTCTTTGGTACAAAGTTTATGCTTTTGATAGAACATATTTAAATTCTTCACAAACTGCACAAATCAATAACAAAGATTTCTATTTATTCAAAGAAGGCACACCTGCCACGAGTGAATTTGATATTACCTTTAACTATACCGCAAAGATTAATATCCAATACTTGATTGAATCCGTATATCCAGGCTATGAAGATAAACCAGTAAGAAAAATCTTTGCTAGCTTTGAATATTTATATAAGACTGCAAGATTCGCCCAGCACTATACCTACAATGGCGATGATCTTGGCATGACTTATTCTGCCACTCAAACCACATTCAAAGTGTGGTCTCCAATCTCCGCTAACGTGTTATTAAAAATTTATGATGTTGGCGCACCAGCTAGTTTAGGTGGACAAGATAGTGGTAGAACTAACGCTATGTATTACACCGGTGGTGGTATTTGGGAATTAACTGTTAAAGGTGATTTAGCGGGAAAATTCTATACTTACTCTGTCACTAACCCAGGTGGTACAAATATTGAAGCAATGGATCCATACGCTAAAGCATGTGGTATCAATGGCTTACGTGCTTATATCTATGATAAAGCCGCTGATAATGCTAACCCAGAAGGTTGGGATACTGTTCCTGCTAAATGGGATGGCATCGCGGGTTATGATATTAAGACTCCAAACGAATTATCGATTTATGAAGCGCATATCCGTGATTTAACAATGGATGAATCATGGGTTGGTTCCGCACAGCGTGGTACATACGCTGCTTTTGCGGAAAAAGGTACTAAATATACCGAAAACTTTGCTGGTAAAAATTACACAGTAAAAACTGGTTTTGACCATATTGAAGAATTAGGTGTTTCTGCTGTTCAATTATTACCAGTCTTTGACCACGATGATGATGAAAGACCGGAAAAGATGAAATTTAACTGGGGCTATAACCCTCTCAACTACAACTGTGTTGAAGGTGGTTACTCCACTCATCCAGAAGATCCACTCAATCGTATTGTGGAATTCAAACAATTAATTAAAAACTTCTCAGAAAATAGTTCACATACACGTGTCATTATGGATGTTGTCTATAACCACGTTTCTAGTGCTTCCTCTTCTTGCTTTACTAAATTAATGCCGAAATATTATTTCAGATATGACGCAAACTGGAACTACACAGATGGTTCTGGTTGTTCTAATGAAGTAAAAACTGAAGCACCAATGATGTCTAAATATATCGTTGACTCCCTCAAATGGTGGGCCACTGAATATAAGATTAAAGGTTTCCGTTTTGACTTAATGGGATTAATCGATACTGGCACAATGGCGGCAGCTAGAAAAGCCTTGAATAACATTGACCCAGATATTTATATCTATGGTGAAGGTTGGACTTCTATCGCTGGTTATAATGGTGACCCAGGAACTGGTGGTAGTGATTCCGCGGCTGTTTATAGTGTCTTATATCCAGAAGCTGCTGGCGGATATGTCGGTGCCTTCAATGATAGTGGTAGAGACGCTATCCGTGGTGGTAATGACCATGGTTATGGCACTAATAATTCTTATCCAAGTTGGGGTTATGTCGCTCAAGGTAAAAATGATGGCGCTGGTAAGATTGGTGCTATCTATGATTTATTCAAAGGTGTCCATAGTGGTAAAGGTGGTAATCCAAATCAATGTATCAACTATGTGAGTTGTCACGATAACTACACAGTATGGGATCAATTTAGATACACAATGGCCACTGCTGGCTATGCTGATAGAACAAGTACAAAATATGATAACAGTGGTCGTCCACGTAGTGGCGGTGAACCTGCTATTGAAGATTTAATGGCAGCTTCTATTGCTGCACATGGTTTAGTAATGGCCTCTAATGGTGTCGCCTTCATCCAAGGTGGTGAAGAAATTTATCGTACTAAGACTATCTCTGATGTTGATAATTACGCTCAAGGTATTAAAGCAACACCAGAATATGAAGATTTAATGTCAGGTGGCGATGAAGCTTATGTTAGACCATTCCCAGATTTTGAAAATTATGATCCAACATTTACCGCGACCGCTTTAGCGACTGGTGAAGTGAGAATGTATGGCACTAATGAAATGGTTTCCCATAACTCCTATAAACTTCCAGATAGTGTTAACTCATTTAAATGGGATCGTAAGATTCATATTGGTAATACCTTAACATACGATAAGATTTCCACTTGGTCCACAATGGTGAACAAGAGAAAAGAAATCACAAAATACGATTATAGTTCCTATGGAACAGCAGGATTTAGTATTTGGAATAATGATGGCCAAACCGATTATTATCAAGGTGCTTTTGCAATGTGGAATCCAGGTGGAATCCATGTAGCTATTTCTTGTAGAGGACAAACCTCTTATATCAAGATTGGCAACATCACTCCATTTTATTATTCCAACTATAAGAGTTCAGACTTTAACATCAGCGCGGATGGCTGGCTAGGAACCGGTTCATTCACTCTGATTGCTTGGTAAGGGAAGGAGGATAGAAACATGAAAAAGAATAGATTAGTTTTCTTAGCTTCAATCCTCGCCTTAGCAGGATTAACAGGCTGTAGTCAAAGTGATATCAATGGCGTTAGTGAAAATGACTTAAAAGTCACAGGCGTCACTCTTGATATCACATATCAAAAATTAGAAGTTGGTGAATCGTTAACACTAGCTCCAACAATTTCTTATAAAAATGATCAAGAAGTTGAATGCTATACCGAATGGAAAACTAGCAACAACAAAGTCGCTACTGTTAGTGATACTGGTATGGTCTTAGCTCTTAAGACTGGCCGCGCTGCTATTACATTTATTGCGGGCTATAAATCAGCATCTTGTTCCATTGAAGTTCCATCCACCGATATTTATGTCGGCCCAACAGAAGGTGAAGATGGTGAAGGAACTCAACCTGGTGAATTCACAATTAAAATTAATGCACAAAATATCACTTTACAAACTGGCTCAACCTATCAATTAAGCGCTACAACAAGTGAACCTGCTAGTGTTAGTTGGTCTTCATCTAATGAAACTGTTGCGACTGTCAGTCAAACTGGTTTAGTCACCGCTAATAGTGAAGGCGTAGCCACCATTCACGCGACAAGTAATGGCAAATCCGTCAGTTGTGAAGTAACAGTCAGTGATGAACAACAAGAAGTTCTTCCAGAAGATGAAGATATGACCGTTCATATTTACTTCTTTATCGATTACAACAACGTTGATGAAGAAGACACAACTGGTAAGAAGTTACTTACACACTTCTGGTGGTATGAAGATAGACCAATTGCTGAAAGTGGCAAAGTTCCAGCTAATCCAACCACCGCTCCAACACCAGACTTCCCATATTTTGCTGGTTGGAGCAATCATCCAATTATTGATTCAAAAGATGGACTACTTGATTTAGCAACTTACAAAGTTAGCGATGATGGTAGTAGACAATTCTTATATATTTACGGTATTTGGACTGATGTTCAAGGGGGTATGACAAAATGAGAAAAAAATTATTATTCCTTCCTCTCGCCTTATTAGGTTTAGTTGTTTCCGGATGTAGTGCATCCGAATTACCAAATAACTTCTCTGAAGAAGATCAAGTCGTAGAAACTCCTTGGGAAGACTATGTCTTACCAGCGACCGGCATTGAATTTGTAGATGGAGAAGATGCTTTGACTTTGAAAAAAGGTGAATCCCATACATATTCTTATTCAATTCTTCCTCGTGGAGCGACATCTAATAGCCTTAATTGGTTCAGTAATGACACTAATGTGGCGACTGTGGAAAATGGTGTAGTGACCGCTGTTGGTGGTGGTGATGCCATAGTTACAGTCAGTAGTCCAGAAAATGCTTTTGATCCAGTGGAATTAAGTGTTGATGTTATTGTTCCATTAACAAATTTCACATTAACCATTCCAGAAAGATTAGATTGGTCTGATCAATATCAATTTGATGTGAGTTATGAACCAACTGACACTACTGAACGTGATTTAACATATGAAATCATTGAGGAATCTGTTGCTGACCTTGTTTCAGTTAATGAACAAGGTGTTGTGACAACCGCAAATAAAGATGGCACCGCAACATTAAAAGTCAGTGGTGGTGAAAATAATAGCATTTCCCACATATATACATTAAATATCAGCACAATCGCTGTCACAGGTGTCTCCTTAGCGGATGCTGGACATGAATTAGAAGTTAATCATTCCTTACAATTAAGCGCGACTGTTTCACCAAGTGACGCCACTGAATTAGCTAGACGTGGTGTGAGATATTATTCAAGAAATACCGATATCGCCTCAGTGGATGAATTAACAGGTGTTGTACTTGGTGTGGCACCAGGTACTGCCAATATTTACGCGGAATGTGGTGGAGTAGAATCTACTAATTACGAAATAGAAGTATATAAAGTGAGCGCGACAAGCGTTAACATTACAACCGCTGATTTTACATTATCTAATAACACTGATAATGGTTTAACTAAACAATTAGAATATGAAATTACAGTTGACCGTGCTGGTCACACTGAGCCATCTGAAGCGACAATTAGTTTTGTTTCAAGTGATGAAAGTGTTGCAACAGTTAATAATTCTGGTTTAGTGACCGCTACTGGTCCAGGTAACGCTATTATTAGCATTCAAATCGCTCAAGAAGGTCAAGGTTTAGTGAAAGACTCTGTTAATGTCACAGTTGATATTGTCTCTAAATCATTAACCATTAATGGTGGTAATTCCTTCTATAACGATTCCACATTAACTTTAACGGCATCAATTGTTCCTGGTAATGTCACTAATAATGAAATTATTTGGACAGTTGAACCTGATAATATTGTCTCATTAGATACCACAACTGGTGGTAGTGTTACATTAACTCCAGTTGATAATGAAGTTGCTGGTACAGTAACAGTAACCGCCACAAATACTGGTGGTGCTTCTAATAGCATCCAAGTCACAGTAGCGGATAGACCATCTGAATTTACAGTCGGTCATCACTATATTGTTGGCAGTGCTCTCTATAATACTGGTGAATCTGTAAGAGTTGATGGCAAATCCTCTTGGACAACCGCTAAATATGCTTATCATTTCACATATAGTGTTTCTGACCCAACTGTCTATGAACAATATAAAGGCACAATTAAGTTCCAAGCTGGTGATCAATTCAAATACTTCATTGGTGCAGATTATTGGGTCCCAGCGTGGGAACAAGAAGAAGGCTGGACTGAAAAAGGTTGGCATATTGATCAAGGTGGCGATAAGAACGCTTTTGCTCTTGGACAAATGAGATTTGTCAAAGAAAATGACGAACATGTTATTGAACCATCTGATGCTGCTGACGCTAATATTGAAGTAGTCGAAGCTGGTTACTATGATTTATACGCAAAACTTTATAAGAATGCCGATGAATCATTATGGTATTCCTTATATATCCAAAAAGTCCCAGATTTAAGTGTTGAACACGATGAGATTACAATGGGATTAGATGAATCCTATCAAATTAAAGCTCATGACTGGATTGGTTCTGTTTCTTATGAAATTAAATCTGGTAGTGAATTAATTACATTAAGCCCAACTGGTTTAGTCACTGGTAAAGGCGCGACTGGTGATGCGGTTGTCACAGTTAGTGACGAACGTGGTCAAGAAGTTGATGTAACATTCCACTTACAAGATGGTGCGCACGCCGCTCAAGTAATTTATTTGAACGCTAATGGCAAATTTGATACTGACAATGTCGTTCCATTTGTCCACTCTTGGGGTGGTGAAGGTAGTAGTGCTGCCACTGATGTGAAGATGACCTTAGTAGAAGGCCAAACGATTGTTTATTCTGCAATTATTCCACTAGATCACAACATGATTGACTTTGTCAGATGTCCAGAAGGTTCTACTTCAATCAATTGGGAATTAGTCTATAACCAATCTAAAGATCAAAACATTCCAAACGATGGAAAAGATATGTTCACGATGACTGGTTGGACAGACGAATATGATAGTAGAAACAACAATTATTTAGATGGTAGTTGGTCAGTCTTTGATTCTAGCCACACATATGTAGTTGATGATGGTGGAGAAGATCCATTGCCACCTAATAACATTACATTATATTTCTGTGACGCTCTCGAATGGGATGATGGCGCAAGCGAAAAGACAATGTCTGCTTATGTTTGGAATACAAACAAATCCGATAGTCAAAAAGCCGCATGGCCAGGTGAACCTGCAACATATGTTGGTTTAGACACGGATGACAACAAAGTTTATAGCTATGTTGTTGATATTAATGCTTATAACAGCATTATCTTTGTGGCTGGCACTAACCAAACAGAAGATATTGATATCACTAGCGCGGTAGATGAATCTGGTTATAAAGCCACAACACTTAAAACTGGCTCTACATATAATGTAGAAGCTTACACATATGTGCCAAAAGCACCTGTAGCAACTTACACAGTTAGCTTTAACCCTAATGGTGGTATCGGCACAATTGCTCCAGTAGAAGATGCAACTAGCCCATATACATTACCAGGCTATACTGGTTTCACCGCTCCAGAAAACCATCACTTTGTTGGCTGGAAAGTGAATAATGAGGGTGAAACAAAAGCCATTGGCGCATCAATTGAATTGACAGATGATGTTACTTTATACGCTCAATGGGAAGAAAACGCTGCTGTTCAACACACCGTTTCATTTAATGGTAATGGGGCAACAGGTGAAAAAGCCTCTGTAAATATTGATGATGGAGCTTCATATACTCTCCCAGATTCCACAGGCTTTACTGCTCCAACTGGTAAAGTATTTGCTGGTTGGGCACTTGCCGCTAATGGTGCAGTTATTGCCACCGCCACAATTGATGTGACGGATGATATAGAATTATTTGCTATTTGGGAAGATGAAACACCCGCTCCTGAAAACATTACTATTTACTTTACTAGTAATAAAGGCTGGTCGCCTGTATATTGTTATGCGTTCAAAGGAACTGCCCAAAAGGCTGAATGGCCTGGCGAAGCGATGACATATGTTGGTGTTAATGATAATAACGAAGATTATTTTAGCTTCACATTTGATAAAAATTCATTTGACACAGTTATTTTTTCAAATGGTAATTCTGGTAACAATAATCAAACTGTCAATATCGATGTCAGTTCAGCCGTTACTGGCAGTGCATATTACTTAGAAAATCAAATTACAGAAGCTGGTGATGATTACGATAAATGGACTGTTGGCTCCTGGACTTACACAGAAGGTATGTTTGATGATCTTAAAGTTTATTACTTTACTAGACCATCTGAATGGGGTGAAGTCGAAGTATATGCTCATATGTATAAAAATGAGACCGGTGGCGCTACAACTATATGGCCAGGTATGAAATGTGTATGGATTAAAAACAACGAATATGGACAAGGGGTGTTTAGATTCGTGTTTGATTCAACAAAATATGATACTGTCATTTTTAATAATAATAACGGCACCCAACTAGATTCTATTAAACCTTCAGAAGTATTAGGAGCAGGACAAAATGCATTCGCTTACTACGATAGTGCAATGCATGGTTGGACTTTTAATCCAGCAGCTTAATAAAAATAAGCCAACAGTGACATACTCCCACCACTTAAAGAAGTAGGGGCTTCTTGCTCGAGGAGTCTAACGATTCCAGCGTAAACAAGCTATCCGGATGTGTCCTATCCTTTGTAAGCATTTCAATTCCCTTACTTAGAATGCTTTTTGTGGCGTTTATATCTCCATCATGAGTAGTGCCATATTCTGGACAAGTCCACTTGCGAATGTTGAGGCTCGTAGTGATAGATTTTATAACATAATAAAAAAGCCTCTTAGCGTGAAATATGGCTAGAGGTTTTTAATAATCCTAGAAATGGGAAAATTATAAATCAATAATATCTAATTCTTTGATAACCTCATCGATGGTATAGGTTTTAGGGTTTTTAAAAAACTCTAGATATGCACAATCAAATAGTTCAATATCCACTTCGTCTTCTATTCTTTTAAGTTCAATAGATGAAGTTTTCATAAAATGTCTCTTTTATTATTAATGTTGTTCAACGCAAAACAATTGCCAATACATAAACTTAAATATGGTATTATTTAACTAGTTATGATGTTTGATTACGAAAAAGAACACCTAGAAGCGTTATATCAATACTTACCAGAATGCACATTATTTCTTAAAAGAGATGATTCTTTTCCTTTAGAAAAACCTTGTTCTATTGCAGCTTATGGTTGTGGAGTGAGAAATACTGTAAAAGGTGGTTCTGGATCTGGAGAAGTCAATTCAAGATTCTTTGTTAATGTTGAAGACGGTTTATTAAACCGTGGTTTTACTATTACTTCTAATGAATGGCTAGATAGTTATCAAGAAATTAGGCCAACGGGGCAAAAAAAGTGGCTTAAATTATTAAGAAAAGAAGCAAAAAAGGCTCACCGATTAGCGCCTGTTTATGGTATGGGCACAGTGAAACCTGAACCAGAATATGACTTACCTCTTAACTTTGATAGTGATGCTTGTATTTATGTTATTTCACGCATGAGTGGTGAAGGTGCGGATAGAAGATTAATCAAAGGTGATATGTTACTTACTGATTCAGAAGTGAGAGATATTTTATTACTCAATGAGAAATATCAAAAGTTTATGCTAATTATTAACGCTGGTGGATATATGGATTTGGCACCAGTATTAGAAGTAAGAAATATTCTCATCTTATCTCAATTAGGTGTTGAAACTGGTAACGCTCTTGCGGATATCCTATTAGGAAAGATTAATCCAAGCGGTAAATTAACTGCCACATGGGCTAAATTAGAAGATTATCCATATCCATTAGATATTAATCCAGATGATACAGAATATTGTGATGGTAGTTATGTTGGCTATCGTTATTTTGATACATTTAATAAGGAACCATTATTCCCATTTGGTTTTGGCTTATCTTATTCCGAATTTAAATTAGGTAATTATCTAGTCAGCAACAATAAAGAATCAATTAACATCAAGGTTGATGTAAAAAACATATCTAATTTCCCAGGCAAAGAAGTTGTTCAAGCTTATGTATCTATCCTTAGTGAAGACGATCAATTCATCAAACAAGAATTAATCGCTTTTAATAAAACTAGAGTTTTAGGCAAAAATGAAGTTCAAACATTAGAACTCAGCTTTAAGCTATCCACTTTAGCGAGATATGACACTATTAGAGGGGTCTATTTCCTTCCTAAAGGAAAATATCTTGTAAAGGTGGGTAATTGTTCTAGAAGCACAGAAAACGTCGCTCAAATTGTCTTAAATGAAGAAGCAGTGGTTAAATTAGGAAAGAATATTTTCTCTGATGTCAAAATTAATGAATTACATCAAGATATTCCTCAAGAGGAATTAGATACAGAATATGATGTTCCTACTATTAATTTAACTAAAGATGATTTCTCCTTATATATCCCAACACCTCGTGTTGTAAAAATTCCTAAAGAATTAGAAGATTTAAATAATCATCAATTAGCATCATTAAATGTTGGATATCACAAAGAAAAAGTAGGCTTAATGTCTTTTATAGGCGAAGCCAGTGATATCGCTCCTGGAGCGGCTGGACAAGCACCTCGTATTTATCAAGAATTGTTTAAAGATTCTATTGTCATGTCAGATGGTCCTGCTGGATTAAGATTATGCCCACAATTTGTTTATGATAAGAAGGGTCATCCTCAAGAAGTAGTAGCGAACAAAATCTTAGTGCAAGCCCTCTCATTTTTGCCTACTCCTTTATTTAAAATTGCGAAACTATTTGTCAAAGACAAAAAGATACCTAAAGGCACAGAAATACATTATCAATATTGCACCGCAATTCCGATTGGCACAGCGATTGCCCAAAGTTTTAATTTAGACTTTGCAAAATTCTGTGGAAATATTGTCGGAGATGAAATGGAGAGATTTAATATTGATCTATGGTTAGCCCCTGCTTTAAACATCCATAGACACATTAGATGTGGAAGGAATTTTGAATATTTTTCAGAAGACCCACTTTTAAGTGGTTTATTCGCTAGCGCTCTTACTAAAGGAGTACAAGCTCATAAAGGTAAAGGCGTTACTATTAAACATTATGCATGTAATAATCAAGAAACAAATAGAACAGTGAACAATTCTATTGTTAGTGAGAAAGCCTTAAGAGAAATATATTTGAGAGGATTTGAAATCTGCATTAATGAATCTAATCCGATGGCGGTCATGTCATCTTATAACATTATTAATGGAATTCACTCATCTGATAATAGAAGACTTATCAGTGGTTTCTTATTCAAAGAGAATGGTTATCAAGGCTTTGTTATGACTGACTGGGTCATCAGTGGAATGTATAATAAGAAGGATAAATATCACGCTCCAATTCCACATCTTGTTGCTAACTCTGGAACCTCTTTAATGATGCCTGGCAGAAATAGTGATGTGAAAAATATTGAAAAAGAACTATCTCGTAACAAGGAACTTAAAGAAACAATCAAAAACAATATCGCAAGAATGTTTGAAGCTAGGAATCAATAAGACTTTTAAAAAAGTAAATTAAATAAAGATACTATGTTGTATTTTATTTATATTTACGTGATTAGGTATTAAGAAAACCACTTAATACACCCTCGAGAGATTTATAATTATTTTATATAGTAGAGGTGTGATTTTATGCCAAATGATGTCCGTGATTCAAACATGAAAAGAATTAATAATAGAGAGCCTGCTGATTGTTACACAATTAAAAGTGATAAAAAAGTAGAAGAACATGCAGCAGAATTAGAAAACAAGGGGGAATAGTTATGGGAGAAATTGATATTACCAAATATAAGAATGCAATTCTTTTAAAGCATCCTTTAATTACACACAAAATTACTCAATTAAGAGATAAACAAACTAAAACAAACCAATTCCGTCTCATGGTCAAAGAAGTTGCTATCCTAGAAGGATATGAAGCTTTAAGAAATCTTCCAATGTATAATGTGGAGATTGAAACACCTATTGAAAAAACAGTGCAGCCAGTTGTTAACCGTAAAAGACTATGCTTTGTTCCTATTTTAAGAGCGGGCTTAGGTATGGCTGATGGTATGGCAGAATTAGTGCCAGGCGCAAGTTTTGGTCATATTGGTTTATATCGTGATGAAGTCACACATTTACCAATTGAATATTATTGTAAGTTGCCAGGTAACATTGATGAAAAAGAAGTCTATGTTATTGACCCAATGCTCGCGACAGGTGGCTCCGCGATTGGTGCGGTTGAAATACTTAAAAAGCATGGCGCTAGACAAATATCCTTTATTTGTATCATTGCCGCTCCAGAAGGTGTTAAAGCATTCTGTGAAAAATATCCAGAGATTCCGCTTTATATCGGTGCTCTAGATAGAGGCTTAAATGATAGAGCCTATATCTGCCCAGGCCTTGGTGATTGTGGTGACCGTGTCTTTGGCACAAATAAATAATTAATTGATAATAAAAATAAATGGGGCTATTAAGTAACCTATATGGTGACTCTGCCCCTTTTTAAGTAGATGTCGGAGTTGTGACTATAAAAGTCAATAGCGGTAGAAAAGATAATATATATGTTGATAAAGATACTGAATGTGACTTTGTTGCTAATAAAGGAAACGAACATATTATGTTCAAGTTTCACTAAAAATTGATTCTCAAGAAAAAAAGACCAAGAATATGAATCCATTAGAAATATTCCTGATTCATTCAAAAAAGTAATTGTAGTAAAAGAAAAAAACACTCCTTTCCTGATAATTAGGTTTGGAGTGTTTTTAGATATTTTTAGTCTTGAGAATAGTTAGTGAAGTAACCTTGAACTAACACAACAGGAGTGCCTTTATCACCAGAGCCAGAAGTGAGGTCACAAAGGGAACCGATGAGATCTGTTAATTGACGAGGAGTTGTGCCTTCTGACGCCATTTTCCCCACTAAATCCCCTTCCTTTTCTTTAATTTTCTCTTTAATGGCTTGTTTTAATTCTTCACCTTTGAGGTCTTTAAATTCATTATCAGCGAGGAATTTTAATTTTAATTCATTAGGTGTTCCCTTGAGCCCAGAAGTATAGAATGGAGAGACGACTGGATCGGCTAATTCCCAGATCTTGCCTTGTGGATCTTTAAACGCTCCATCACCATAAACCATAACTTCAAGTTTCTTACCCGTTCTCTTTAATATCTCAGCTTGAATTTGTTCTACTAAATCTTGTCCCGCTCTTGGGAATAGTTTAACGGTTTCTTCAGTGGCTTTGTTACTGCCTAATAATCCATATTTTTCATTGCAGCCAGAACCATCAACTGGGGCGTTAAGAATATCATCTAAACCTAAGACAATTTTCGCGCCTTTTTCTTTTAAGACTCTCTTTGTTCTTGCTCTTGTGTGAATATCACAAGTTAAGACTTTATCTGTGTAATCCAAAATAGCTTTTGATTGATTGGCAAAGATGACTTCAACATCACAATTCTCTGATTTGATTAAATCAACATAGTAGTCGATGTAATCAACGCCGGTGAATTCATGAACTTTTTTACCAAATAATTTTCTATATTTTTTTAAAGAAAGAACGTCAGAATATGGATTAACACCTTTTTCATCTAATTCATCGTATGTTAATAAAGCATTGCCAACTTCATCAGATGGATAAGAGAGCATTAAGACAATTTTGTCTGCTCCTCTTGCAAAACCTTTTAACAAAATAGCAAATCTATTTCTTGATAGGATTGGAAAGATAACACCAATGGTGCCTCCACCAAATTTGTTTCTAATATCTTTGGCAATATTATCAACACTAGCGTAGTTGCCTTGAGTTCTGGCAACAACCGATTCTGTGATAGCAATTACATCTCTATCATGTAATGGAAATGGCTCACCCTTACTGGCCTCAAGAACGCTATCTACGACGATTTTAGCAAGGTCGTCACCTTGTTTGACAATTGGTAATCTAATACCACGACTTGTTGTACCAACAAATTTTGACATAACTTATTGCTCCTTTTTAATAATGTTACGTGCAATATAGACACCACAAGCAGATGCTTGTGCTAGTCCCCTGGTTAATCCTGCGCCATCACCGGCGACAAATAAATGTTCAATACCATCAACTTCTAGTTCATTAGACATTTTTGGATGGGCACTATAATATTTGGCTTCAACGCCATATAACAATGTATGTTCAGTAGCGATACCAGGAGTGATTTTGTCTAATACTTCAATCATTTCGATAATTGATCTCATAGTTTTAAGTGGTAACGCTAATGCTAAATCACCAGGAACAGCCTCTTTTAAGGTAGGTCTTACAAAACCTTCTTCAATTCTCTTTGGTGTTGATCTTCTACTTAATTTAATGTCACCAAATTTTTGAACAATAACAGAACCACAAGCTAATTGATTAGCTAAAGATGAAACTTTTAAAGCATATTCATTTGGTTTATTAAATGGTTCATCAAAGTGGTGGGACACTAATAAAGCAAAGTTTGTATTTGGTGAAGATAATTTTGAATCATTATAAGAGTGGCCATTAACATTCATCACACCTTCATAATTCTCCACGACAACATGGCCGCCTGGGTTATTACAGAATGTTCTTACTGTAGAACCAATGCTGGTTTTATAAATAAACTTACCTTCATATAGATTTTCATTAATTTCTTCCATTACGATATTTGGACATTCAACACGAACACCAATATCGACTTGTGTTTGGTTCATTGGAATCTTATGTTTTTCAAATAGTTCATTTAACCATTTGCTGCCTTCTCTACCAACACCTAACACAACATAGTCACCTTCAATTTGTTCATCGTTATCTAAAACAACACCACAAACTTTATTATTTTTGACAACAATGTCTTTTACTAATGTGCCAAATTTAAAATCAACATTATCTTTCATTGATTCATAAATCTTGGTGAGAATTTTAATATTCTCTTCTGTGCCTAAATGTCTAACTTTACTACGTAATAGTTTGACACCAACACTCATCGCGCGACGTTCAATCTCTCTCACCTTTGGAGTGGTTGGGTCAGTTAAAACTGGAGTAGCCCCAAAAGATAAATTAATATCATCAACATATTTAATTAATTCCATTAAGGAATCTGGATCCATATAGTCAGTTAACCAACCACCAAATTCAGTGGTGATGTTAAATTTACCATCAGAATAAGCGCCCGCACCTCCAAAGCCACTAGTAATGGAACAAGCTGGGTAACATTCTCTATATCCTTTTTGATTAATAGGACATTTATCTAATTTATGTTCTAATACTGGGCACTTTCTATCGTAGATGCTTCTACCTCTATCGAGCAAAAGAATTTTAAAATCTGGTTTTTTGCTAGCGAGCTCATATGCACACATGTATCCACTAGGACCAGCGCCAACAATGATTACATTATATTTCATAGAATTCCCTCCGAAAAACCACTAAAAAATTATATCATTTTGCCCCCTCTTAATCAGTATTTTTTTAATAAAAATTAATAGTAGGATATATAATTTATATATCATTTAAAATAATGCTAGTTTTTCGCACATTACACACGTAAAATAGATTTAATAGGCGAGCGTATTTAAAGAAATACATTATGGCAAAAGAAGAATTACAAAGATTTAACCCATCTATTGAAACAGGACTAGACGCATCCCAAATCCAATATATGCAGGAGAACGGATGCACCAATAAAGCAAAAAATCCAACAAATAAATCTTATTTTGCCATAGTTTTTGGCAATATTTTCTCCCCTTTTAATATTTTGATGTTCGTTATTGCGGGTCTATTGATTTTGATTGTTGGCCCTAAAGTTTTAACCAACTTAATGTTCTTAGGAATTATTGTTTCTAACATCTTAATTGGCACTATTCAAGAGTGTAAATCCAAACATACAATTGAAAAATTAAAATTATTATCAAACGATAAAACAACGGTTAGAAGAGCGGGAAAACAATTTGGTGTTTTTGCTCCTGAGGTTGTTTTAGATGATATTTTAGTTCTCTCTCCTGGCGATCAAATTCCTGCCGACTGTATTGCTATGGTCGATGATCAAATTGAAGTTAATGAAGCTTTATTAACTGGTGAGTCTTTACCTGTGAAAAAAACTAAAGGTGATGTTTTATTTGCTGGTTCGTTTATTGTATCTGGTGTTGCAATCGCTAGAGCCGATAAAGTCGGTAACGATACATATATATCCTCTATTGAAAATAAAGCTAAATTAGCAAAGCGTCCTAAATCTAGATTGATGATTGCTATATATAAATCTATTAATTTAATGGCAATTATCGCTATACCATTAGCGTTTATTGTTTTTATTAACGAATTTTTACAACTTGTTTTAAAAAATACAACTCTTCCTATTGCCCCATCTTATTGGGGAGAAGAGTCTGTTGTTACTAACGCAGTGTTCTTTGGTGGAACAACTATTACTTATATGATTCCTTGTGGTATGGCCTTATTAGCATCTGTGGCAATGGCTACTGGTGTTGTTAAACTAGCTCAAAATAAGACTCTAGCTCAAGACTTATACTCTGTAGAATCGTTATCTAGAGTAAACACTCTTTGTTTAGATAAAACTGGTACATTAACCGATGGCACAATGGTGATGGAAGATTTCACTGTTTTAGATAATAGTGTTTCTGAAAAAGAAGTAGCCACAATCATGTCATCCTATCTCTCTGCTTTTAAGAGTGTTAACCAAACTTCAACTGCGTTGATTAACAAGTTTGGTGCGTTAATTGATAAGGGTGAACTTAATCCTCAAACCCAAACATCATATGCTTTATTAGGACAATTTAAAGACCATCCTCAATTAAAGATTATCGACACTATCGAGTTCTCTAGCTCGAGAAAGTTCTCTGGTGTGGAATTTAAAGAATTGGGTTGGTATGTATTAGGCGCACCTGAATTCTTAACTACTGATAAAGATGTTTTAGATAAAGTTGGAGAACTCGCTAAAAATGGTTTACGCGTTTTACTATTAGCGAAAGTTAATGGTGAATACAACAACAGAGAATTACCACCTGAAAACAAAAAGAATATCGCGATGTTTATCATTAGAGACAACATTAGACCGGAAGTTAAAGACACAATGTCTTGGTTTAAAAATAACGACGTTGATATTAAAGTTATCTCTGGTGATAATATTGGAACAGTTTCATATATTGCTAAACAATGTGGTATTGAAAACTGGGATAAGACATTTGATATGTCCACTTTAAAACCAGAAGATGACCTTGATGAAATCGTTTTAAATAACTCAATTTTTGGCAGAGTTACTCCAGATCAAAAAGCTGACATCATTGCGTGTTTAAAAAGACACGAACGTATTGTTGCAGTTACTGGCGATGGTTTAAATGACCTACTAGCTTTCAAACAAGCTGACTGCTCAATTGCTCTTGCAAATGGTGCTGCTGCCACCAAAAACGTTGCAAATCTCATACTTTTAGATAGTAATTTTGCAAATATGAAGGAAGCTGTCTTCCAAGGTAGACGTGTTGTTAATAACATTCAAAGATCTTCTTCCTTGTTTGTTATGAAAGACTTCTTATGGTTGTTTATCACCATCTTACCAATCTTATTAGGTATTCCTCATATGGCTCAACCAACAGTTATGACAATGGTTAATGTCTTCATTACCGGTATCGCCGCTCTATTTGTCTCATTAGAGCCAGATAAGACAAGAGTAAAAGGTAACTTCTATAGAAACGTTGTAGAAAAAGCAATTGTTAATGGTTTCTATATGTTTATACCTGTATTCTTTATTACTCTATATGTCATCATCTCTCAATTAATTAAAACAGGAACATACAATGTCGATGGCATGGAAACCGTCTTTGAAAATGGTGAAATAGTGGGATTTGGCTGGTTACCAGTTATGGCGTTATGTATCACTATCGGAGGATTTGTTATCTTCTTTAATAACTGTAAGCCATTTACTAAATATAGAAAGATGTTATATGCGATTACATTAGCAGTAGTATTACTCATTCTTTATCTCATTCCAGAATTCTTTATTATCAGTGGTTTAGAGATGCTAGAAGCAGTGGGAAACAGTTTAGTCAATATTCCAGTCTATATGATTAATCATATGGGCGCTAACGCGACATTTGCGCTATATCGCACGATGAACTTAGAACAAATTTTATTTGTTGTTGTATTCTTTATCGTTTCGATTCCACTTTATAAATTGAATAATAAATATTTCACTAAAGTAGTGGAAAAACTCCTCTTCTCAAAGAGAGAATTCTTAGACGAATAAAAAAGAACCACGGCGAATCGTGGTTCTTTAACTTTATTACAATTTATTTGCCGGAAACAGCAATGTTTTTAATTAATAATGATGGAGCGGCAACGCCATTTGGAGATGATTCTAAATCGCTACCAACTTCTAATACATCATTGAATAGTTGTAATAAATTGCCACCAACAGTGATGATATCTAATGGTCTATCGCGCTTACCGTTTTTAATTAAATAACCAGTTGATTGTAATGAGAAGTTACCACTTTGTGGATTCATACCAGCGTGTAAGCCAGAAACATCAGTGATATAGACACCTTCACCAACTTCTTTAAATAATTCTTCTTGAGACTTCTTTCCTGGTTTTAAAACGCAATATGTGGATGATGTTCCCATCTTACCACCAGCACGATAACCATTACCTGTTGACTTAACACCATCTTTAGCAGCGGTGGTTAAGTTATATAAGTATGTTTGTAAAACACCATTTTTGAAGATGGCTTTATTATAGGTAGCAACACCCTCATCATCAAACCATCTCGCAAAGACGTTTCTTTCAAGTGGTCTATCTTCGATAGTAATCTTTTTAGATAAGACTTTTTGACCTAATTTACCAATAAATAAACTGGATTGTTTTTGCACTTCTTCAGCATCACAGTGACCGACTAAAAAGGAGAGCAATGATTTGACCACAGATGGTGCTAAAACGGCCTTATAATTAGCGGTATTACATGGTTCACCACCTAATTGATCAACAGTGTCTTTACCAATTTTAGCGGCTAATTTATCGATATCTAATTTAGAGAAATCGTTATCGAAATAGTAATCATAACCAGATTTTGTTTGTTGACCTTCTCTAGCAACGACTTGGCCGATATAGGCATAGAAGTTACTTCTTTGAGCAAGTTTTAATCCCTTGGTGTTAATTAAAGTAATCTTACTTTCAGATTCTTCATATTCAACAGAGGCGACTTCCACAATTCTCTTATCAAAGGCTCTTAATTTAGTTTCTAATTCGTGGAGTTTTTCAATTTTAGTTTCAATGCTGACTTTGCCTAATTCAGGATTATAAGTATTAACTTTCTTATATTTTTCTGAACCTTCAAAGATAAACATTGGATCTTCATTTTCAATGACCCCAGCGTTATTAACAATTTCTTTAACTAAGTATTGAGCTTTTTCTTTGTTCCAAACATCACATGATGCGGCACCAAATTTGCCATTAATCATACCTCTAGCTAGAATGGTATAACCATTGTTATCACTATAATTATCAATTTCACCATGGAATAAGGAAATGCTTAAAGAACGGCTTTCTGCTAAATATAATTCAGCTTGTTCGATACCAGCTTCTTTAGCGAGTTTGAAAAATGAATCATATTTTCCCATATTATTTTAATTCTCCTCCTCTACCACCAACGGTGATTTGGCTGACTCTTAAGGTTGGTTGACCAACATTGGTTCTAATAGAGCCAGATGCAGCACCACACATACCTTGCGCTAATTTAAGATCGTTACCGACCATATCAATATTTTTAAGAATTTCAAATCCTTTACCAATTAATGTTGCACCTTTAACTGGTTCTGCAACCTTACCATCTCTAATGATATAAGCTTCTGAACAACCAAAGTTGAATTCACCTGTGGTTGGATCAACTGAACCACCGTTGAAACTAACTGCATATAAGCCTAATTTAGTAGCAGCAATAATTTCTTCAGGTGTGCTCTTGCCATTACAAATATATGTATTAGACATACGAGATGTTGGGCAATAGCGGTAGTTTTGTCTACGACAAGCACCGTTACCAGTTTTTCCCATTCTTCTACCATTTAAGTCATCAATCATATAGTCGTTTAATTTACCATTTTTGATTAATAAACGTTTGCTACCTGGGTTACCTTCATCATCGATATCAATTGAACCCCATTCATTCGGCATAGTGGAGTCATCGACTGCACTGACAACTGGAGAAGCGATATAATCACCGATCTTATTATTAGAGAAACAAGATAATCCTTTAGCAACAGAACTACTCTCTAATGGATGACCACATGATTCATGGAATAAGACGCCACCCCAACCATTACCGATAACAACTGGCATCACGCCACTTGGGCATTCAGCAGCAGTTAACATCTTTAAGGCTGTTTCAGCGGCTTTTCTCGCTACCTCTCTAGCTTTAACTTTAGTTCTGAAATAATTGATATCATCTTGCGCGCCTGGACCTTCAAAACCAGTTTCAAAACCGTTTTGATCCGCAACGATAACCATATAGGCTAATCTACCAAATTCTGTATCACGTTTGAACCATTTACCTTTGGAATTAAAAATAGCAACAAATCTATGATTTGCACCGAAAGAACCAACTGTTCTCACGATACGTGGATCTTTCATAGAATAGATTTCATCAATACCTTCTCTAACTAAAGCGATTTTTTCTTCAAGTGGAACTTCAAAATAAGATTGTCCAATAGGATTGTTGTTCTTCTTTTTAATCATGTCTAATTTGGTGACAGTGATTAATCTTTCACCATTAAATGATTTGTTTAAAGAATTGGCTAAATCAAGAAGACCTTTTTTAGATAGATTATTAGTGTAACCATAAACGCATTGATTTTCTTTTAATAATCTTAAGCCCACACCACACATGGAATTAGATGATGCAGTTTCAACTTTACCGTTTTCAATAGAAAAACCAGAAGAGTAGGAATCTTCATAGAATATTTCTGCGTAATCCGCACCTGTGGAAAGAGCCTCGTTTAATACTTCGATTGCTAATTTTTTGCTTAACATCTCAATATTTACCTCCTTCAATAATGAAAATACTGTAGCACAATACAAAGAAATATGAAATATTTTTACTTATTGAAATAACTATTAAGCACACCGAAAAATGTTTACCAAAGTATACAAAATGGTGTTTAAAGGAAATAAAATTAATATTCTTTAATAATAGTTCCAGCTTTTTCTTTCACGGCCAAAGAAGCATTTTCTAGTGAAGATATAATAGCGGTAGCTTGAGGATTGGTTTGCAAGAATTTTAAACAAGCTTCTACCTTGGGTAACATGCTACCTTTAGCAAAGTGCCCTTCCTTAACATATTCTTTTAATTTGGAAGCACTGATTTCACCTAATTCTTTTTGATCTAGTTTGTTAAAATTGATGCAAACATTATTGACAGAGGTGAGAATAACTAAATAATCAGAGTGGGTTAACTCTGCCACTTTTGCACTGGCAAAATCTTTATCGATAACTGCGGCGACACCAATTAATGAACCTTCTTCATTTTTGATAACTGGAACGCCACCTCCACCAGCGCATATAACAACGTGTTTATTCTCTACTAATTTAGCAATAGATTCTTTTTCAACAATATCAATTGGTAGTGGTGATGGGACTACCCTTCTATACCCTCTACCAGCATCTTCTTTGAAAATGTAACCAGTTTTTGCGGCAATTTCTTCACTTTTTTCTTTGGAATAGAATTTTCCAATAGGTTTAGTGGGGTTTAAAAACATTGGATCATTTTTATCCACAACAACTTGTGTGACAATGGTGGATACTGGTCTATGTATACCTAATTCATTTAATCTATTATCAATCGCGTTTTGAATATGATATCCGATATATCCTTCGGACATCGCTCCACATTCTGGGAATGGCATATCTGGAACATTATCATTATTAAAAGCGAGGTTAATCATTCCTACTTGTGGACCATTTCCGTGAACAATAATTACCTCATGCCAATTAGCGATTAAATCAACAATTGGTTTGGCTACTTGTTTTAATAATTCTTTTTGTTCTTCAGCGTTATTTCCTAACGCATTACCACCTAATGAAATAACATATCTACTCATATATAACACCCCTAAAATTTAAACTCTGTATTTTGTGTTGCTTTAATAATTTCAAAGAATTTCTTCTTTCTTTTAAGAATCATAAAAATGATATAGCCAACAATTAAGACAGCTAGTTCTCCTGCTGCGACAGTTAAACTTGATAACCAAAAAGGGTCTCCTAACAAATATAGTTCAAAACCAACAATCAAACCATTAAAGACAACGGGATATGATATTGCAACAATAAGATATTTACTAAATATAATTCCTAAACAAGCGAGGAAAGTTGCAAGAGTGCCAAAACCAACATCCATTAAACCTAGAGGAGACACTAAATTGGCAATCGCACAGCCTAGAGTTAAACCAAATATCTTTTTCTTATCAAAGAAACACATTAAAACAAGTATTTCTGAGAAACGGAATTGAATCGCTCCAAAAGATATAGGAGTGAGTAAATAAGTAAAAACAACATAAAAAGCCGCTAATAAACCATTTTGCACTATGTCCCGTTCATCAAAATGGAACTTCTTTTTATCCATACGCCAACAATTATATAGTTTTTTACATATTTTATAAAAAATATTTGATTATTAACCTCATACTTTGATAATATCTATATCGCAAACTTTCTTGGACGAAGTTAATGTTCCAGGCGGAAGGAGAGATTTAAATGAAAAAAGGTATTCACCCAAATTACAATCGTTGCACAGTTACATGCATTTCTTGCGGAGCAACATTTGAAACAGGTTCTGTTTTAAAAGAAATCAAAGTTGATACATGCTCCAATTGCCACCCATTCTA
Source organism: uncultured Bacilli bacterium (assembly GCA_905235515.1). Classification (GTDB taxonomy): domain Bacteria; phylum Bacillota_I; class Bacilli_A; order RFN20; family CAG-826; genus CAJOLV01. Next base: position 45,398 of record CAJOLV010000001.1, read on the forward strand.
TACCGGCAAACAAAGATTCGTACAAAGCGATGGTCGTGTTGATCGTTTCAATCGTAAATACGGACTTAAATAATTATTATCAAAAAAAGAATTACCGGAGAAATCCGGTTTTCTAATCTAAAAAGGAGGCTCATTCGCCATGGAAAAGAAAAGATTTTACATCACAACCCCAATTTATTACCCAAGCGCTAAGTTACATATTGGTCATGCTTATTGCACAACATTGACTGATATTTTTGCACGCTATAAACGAATGAGAGGTTTTGAATGTTACTTCTTAACTGGTGCGGATGAACACGGACAAAAGATTGAAGAGAACGCTAAAAAAGCCGGTGTTACTCCTCAAGAATTCGTTGATAACATCGTTGAGGGATTCCATAAATTATGGGAACTCTTATATATTTCTAATGATGATTTCATCAGAACTACACAAGAAAGACACATTAAAACAGTTCAACAAATCTTCTCACAAATGTTAAAACAAGAAGATATCTACTTAGGCAAATATAAAGGTTGGTATTGCACTCCATGTGAATCATTTTGGACTGATACACAAGTTGGTCCTGACCATCTCTGCCCGGATTGTGGTAGACCAGTTCATGAAGCGGAAGAAGAAGCTTACTTCTTCAAAACCAGCAAATATGTTGATAGATTATTAAAATTCTATGATGAAAATCCTAAATTCCTACTTCCTGAATCTCGTAAGAATGAAATGATTAATACATTCATTAAACCAGGATTAGAAGATTTATGTGTTTCTAGAACTAGCTTCTCTTGGGGAATCCCAATTAAAGAGAATCCAAAACACGTTGTCTATGTTTGGCTAGATGCATTAACCAATTATATTTCTGCTTTAGGCTATGGTAGTGATAATCCAGAATTATTTAATAAGTTCTGGCAAGACCCAGAATGTGAAACTATTCACATCTTAGGCGCAGATATCACTAGATTCCACGCGATTTATTGGCCAATGTTCTTAGAATCATTAGGTTTAAGAAAACCCGATAGAGAATTAATCCATGGTTTATTAATGATGAGAGATTCTAAGATGTCTAAATCTAAGGGTAACGTTGTCGATCCATATCCACTTGTGGAACGTTATGGTGTCGATGCAGTAAGATATTACTTAGTGAGAGAAGTAACCTTTGGTCAAGATGGCTCATTTACTCCGGAACAATTCGTGGAAAGAAGCAATACTGACTTAGCAAACTCCTTAGGTAATTTATTAAATAGAACCGTTTCCATGATTAATAAATATTTCCAAGGCATTGTTCCTTCATATCAAGGCAAAGTCACTCCATTTGATGGTGAACTTGAAAGTGTTATTAATGTTTCAGTAAAGCAATATGAAAACTTATTAGATGATCTCAAGATTACAGAAGCGATTACTGCTGCAATGGATATCGTGGGTCGCGCTAATAAATATATTGATGAAACTACTCCTTGGGCGTTAGCCAAAGATGAATCTAAGCAAAAAGATCTTGCTAGCGTGATGAATCATTTAGCAACAGCATTATTTGTTGCTGGCATCTTATTAAAACCAGTATTAGTTACCGCTAGTGATAAGTTATTTGCACAGCTTGGATTGAACCCAGAAGAGGTCAAATACGAACAAATTTATAACCTCTCATATCTCGGTGGTCAAACCGTTAATAAAGGTGATCAATTATTCCCAAGATTAGATGTAACAATTGAAGTTCCATTTATCCAAGAATTGATGGGTGTTAACAAATAGAGGGTTGGTAATTCCAATCCTTTCTTTTTATCAATATTTTTGTAAAATAATGGCTTTTTGCAACAAAATAATTGATTTTTGCGCGTTTTTTCACTTTAATAGTCACTCCATTATTTGTCATTTTTTACTAATGAGATTATAATTGTCCTGTCTATGAAAACATTCATAAAATTACTTCCAAATTTTGTTAGCACAATCCGTATATTAGGAGCATTTACAATTCTATTTATTGAACCGTTGTCACTAGGATTTTTTATTGTTTATAGTGTGTGTGGTATTAGTGATGTTCTCGATGGCTTTTTAGCAAGAATCTTTCAAGCGCAAAGTAAGGTCGGTTCTGCTTTAGACAGTATCAGTGATTTAGTGTTTTATTCAGTGATGGCGATTGTTATCTTCCCAACATTGTTTGAATTATTATCAATTGGTAATTGGATTGTTATTGGTATCCCTGTTCTTTTCCAAATAGTGGGCTATATCTTATGCGCTATTAAATTTAAAAAGTTTTCTAGCGTACACACATATGCGAACAAATTCCTTAGTTTTTTAGTTTTTGCATTTCCGTTCACATTTATCGGCAGAATTGAACTTTTATATAATCTCTATATCTACATTGGTAGTGTTTTTGCGATATACGCTGGTATTGAGATAATTCTCATTCATTCCATTGCTCATAGATATGACGAAAGAAACAAAATGGTCTATTTAATAAAAAGAAATGAAATAGATTTAAGAGAAGATATACAATAAGGACGATATGAAAAAAGATTTGCTCTTCTCTTTCTTAAAAGGTATTTGTGCTGGCCTTGCGATTGGATTTGGTGGATTTTTATATATTTTAATGACATATCTCAACCAAGGTGAGTTAGGAAAAGTATTAGGATCCTTATTATTTGCAGTGGGTCTATTTACTGTTTGTTCATTATCTCTTTGCCTCTATACAGGTAAGATTGGTCTTATCTATGAAGGTAAACAAACTAAAACTTTTTATATTTCTTTACCAATTATGTTAATCGGTAACGCGATTGGCGCATTTGGTTTAGGGATGTTATGCTATTTAGCTTTTAAAAATACCGATTTATTTAATAGTGCATCAGCCACGGCGGGAGTAAGACTAGGATTTAATAGTTTTAATGACTTTTTAAGTTGTGCGATTAAATCTACACTTTGTGGTTTATGTGTTTACCTCGCTGTTAAATGCTTTGCATATAAGAGGATTTCCTTTTTAGGAACTGGAATGTTAGTGTTCTTTGTTTTTGTCTTTGTCTATGCTGGATTCCAACACTGTATTGCTAATATGTTCTACTTTGGATTTGCCTGGTCGTGGAGCTGGCAACTAGCGGTTAATCTGGTTCTCTGCATATTATTTAATTCAGTCGGACCACTCTTTGGAGTTTTGTTAATTAAAACGATTAAGGGTTAGTGGATTCTAGCCCTTTATTTTATAAAATTGTCTTAAAAATAATACAAAATAACGATTTTTGAATATTTTAGAGACTAAAAAAATAGTTTCTACTTTTTATTATGCGTGATATATAATACACACGATATGGAAAAAGTATCTATTAAAGAAACGTGGAACAATATGAAGGACCAAATAGTTAAACCTCATATTAGACAAGAGGCCTTCTTGTTTTTTGCTGTTTTGATTTATGCTTTTTCAGTGTTGGTGGCGACAATTATTAATTTTATTAATGACATCGCACCTCTTAAATGGATTACATTAGCTCACCTCATTGCTTTATTTGCTATGGAAGTGGTGGAATTTATCGTTTTCTCTAAATGTAAAAAGCCTACTCTTTGGCCATTTATTGTTTTAACATTGGTTTTCGGCTTTTCAATACCTTTGTGCTATCTTTTCTTAGCCCCTTTTGATAGTTTGTATTTATTCTGGATTTATTTAATTCCGATTGTATATTTTGCTTGTTTTGGTAATAAACGCGGTTTGATACCTAGCGCTATATTGTTCGCTATATTCTGTTTATTCCTCTTTATTCCAGGTTTGAATAAATTGACTGTCGGAGGGAAAGAACCTCAAGATGGATATGATCTAGAAAAAGTTTTCTTTGTTTTATATTATGTCGTTTGTTGTTTTACAGGAGTCATCCTCTCGTTAGCCTATAACACAATTGTTAAAAAACTCGATGTAGTTAAAGATATTTATTATCAAGAAGCCAACACTGATGTTGTCACAGGTTTAAGAAATCAAGCTTTCTTCTTATCATATGTGAATAAGATTAGACAAAAGAGTAAAATTGGTGACACAATCGGTTTAATGTTTATCGATATTGATGATTTCAAAGTCTATAACGATAAATATGGTCATATTGTTGGTAACCAAGTTTTAGTGGAAGTGGCAAATAGATTAAATCAAGTGCCACACGATCTCATTGTCAGATGGGGCGGTGACGAATTTGCTATCATCGAAAAGAATCTTGGCAGAGATGAATTCATCGCTAAAGCAAACTTCCTTCTCAAGTCAGTTGAAGGCATCCATAACGGAGTGACAATCTCTATCGGTCTTTCCTACTACACAATTGATGAAAATTTCGACTTTGATAAAGTCTTTAATGAAGCGGATATGCAAGCCATCCGCGCTAAAGGAAAAGGGAAGAATTGTATCGTTATAAGTAAATAGAAGCGGGGAACCGTTTCTTTTTATATCTTTGATATACTAAAAAAGTTTTTGACAAAATAATAAAAATAAATTTAATATATTCGTGCAAAGCAAAAGCGACTGAGACGTCCCTTCTTAGTTGGCGACACGTGATGCAAAAGTATCTATCATCCATCCAGTTAAATAAAAGATAGAATAATTGGATGATTTTTGTCGTTTATACTAAGGAGAACAAAAATATTATGAAAAAATCAAAAATTATCGTTCCTGCCCTCGGTATCCTTTTACTCTCAACAGCTGCCTCTATTTCTGGCACAGTTGCATGGTTCACCGCAAGCAGAACATTCTCAACATCAGTCTCTGAATTTGGCGTCGGATCAATCGATGGTCAATTAAAAGCTACAGTCGCCGCTGGTGTTGGCACAAAAGTCGGTACTAATGATAGCACAATCGAATTTGCAGTTGATGATACACCATCTGTTTTAACAGATGCTTCCTACTATTCTACTGGTCGAGTAGTTTATACAGATGATGCTGTTGTTACAGAAGCCGGTGGAGGCACTAATACCACTGCATTCTATTTAGTTGGTACAGATGGCACACGTACCGCGGCTAACCTCAAAGCTGGTTCAAAAGATAGTAAAGATTATTATTATGCTGTTACATGGACAATCACATTAAAATATGAAGGCTCTGCTACATCTAATAATGTGCATATGTTATTTGACAGTACAGAATCTAGTATTACAGTCACTAGCTCTTCCGAAGGTACTGATAAACATTTAGATATTGGTAATGGTATTAGATTCAACTTTGAAGTTAATTCTGCTAGTAAAGTCAACTATGCTCCATTAAGAGAAACTTCTGGTGTTAATAATGTTGCTTCCGCTACTACTACACAAGCTACACAACAACTTATCGCTAGCGATACCACAATCACAAAATTACCAGACAATAAAACAGCCACTGTTGCAGCAACCCACAAAGAATATTTAGGTACTACTGCTCCAGATGAAAATTTTGTTGTTACAGTTACTGCTTGGTTAGAAGGTACAGATGCTGACGTGTTATCCTCACTTCTTGATCCAAATATGACAATCTCTGGCAACTTAAACTTCTATTGCAGAACCGAAGGTACAGACAGCACAGCTCTCTAATCTAAACCATTTATAAACTACACCTCGATTAATTCGGGGTGTTTTTTTATGTTATTAAGATATTGTAAGACTATGTCTTTAAAAAAAGTATTTCAAAAAATAAGTGGATGCTATAATATATACTACAAGGTGAACTTGCCTAATTTATGAAAAATAAAAAACCATTATTTATCGCCTTGATAGCTGTAGATGTCGCCATTACAGTGTTTTTATTCGTTATAAGCATTATAATGCTTGCTAAGACAGCCGGTAAGACTGCTAACGAGATTCAAAATGCTACTGGATTAATTGGATATCTACAAAATCACCCACTCGTATATGGGTTAGCGTTTGTGGTTCCTTTATTCTTATTGTTAGCAGGCAATATTATTGGACTAGTCATTTATGTGAAAAAAACCACTGAAAGAAAGCCAATGCAAGTTAATGATCTTAGTGAAGAGCAAAAAGAAGCTCTCAGACAAGAACTCCTTAAGGAATTACAAGAAAATAGTGAGAAAAAAGAATAGCGAGATATCGTTATTTTTTTATAAAAATTAGATATTGCAAGTTTAAATATATTGTGATAATATTCACTCGAGTAAAAAGCAAAACCGTAGAAATACGGCGACGCAAAACTACAGGGTCTTATTTATATAAGATAGCCAGCTGCCTTCGGGATGAAACATCCTGCCAATGTATTGGATGATAGGCGCTGGCTTTTTGTTTCAACCCATGGGACAAATTACGCTCAATTATTTTTTGAGCACACTTCATCTTATGGTCGAATTAGCTTATGTAAAAAAACGGAAGAGAAGAAAATTAGTAGCAATTCTAAGTGGTATTGCTTCTTTAGCTATAGCGGTATTTATTATCGTGGCATTTCTCGGAAGATTCGTTGGAACTTTTACAGTCGCTCTGGACTCAGGAGATGTAAAGCTATCACTAGCGGAAAAGTCTTCATTTGAAGAAGCTACTTCGTACATTAAGTTCGATCAACTTCCTTCCTTCGATTTGACAACATTTACAAATCTACCGGAAGCAAGCACAATCGATAACGAACAAAGCGATTACCTCTATGGTGCTGTACCAGATGGTAAAGGCAATTCAGTATTGAGATACTTCAAAAGTACGTTCTATGTAAAGAACACTGGTGAAATCACAGCGGATTATGATCTTAAAATCAATATCACTAAGAATGAACCAGGCACCACAGCAAAAGGTGGATTGATTTATCTAGATACCATCTTACGCGTTATGGTGTATGAGAACAACGCAGATACAGACGAACACAATTACAGTGTGTATGCTCACAAGAGAAGAACACCAAATACTTCGACTGTTGAAGCCGACATATTCAAAGAATATACATCATATAGCGATGAATCAGAACTTAGAGAATACGGAGAAGACTTACCGTTCCTTGCGGAAATGTTTGAAACAGATAACACTGTTGTCACATTATCCAATATAGGGTTTACCAAAGGTGAAACAAAAAGATACACAATTGTTACTTGGCTCGAAGGTGAAGACATCGATGCCCAAGGAAATCCCCCGAAAGGTGGAAATTTAAAGTTAGGAGTTACAATTAACGCTTATGAAAACACAAAATAAAAAGAAAATCATTGTTTCTACGCTAGCTCTTGCAATGGGTGCTGCTTTAGCAGGTTCCATTTCAGGATCTGTCGCGTGGTATCAATATTCCACACGTGCCGCTGCACAAATTGCAGGTACTTCTGCTGGAACAGTTGGTGAATTGCAAATTAGAGGTGCTAAACATGGCCAAGAATTAGACGAAGGCAACGATAGCAACTATTTAGAATTAGGTACAGAAAATTACAAACCAATGTCTATGTATATAGTAGATAGTGAAACTGGTGCTAAGAAGTATGTCCACAACCCAGTTTATCAAGTTCAAGAATCCAAAGCTTATAGTGAAAGTGAAACCCCACACTATATTGACTACGATTTACAATTCAAATTTGAACATAGAGAAACAGACGCTGCTTTATTAGCGAAAAATGTTTATTTATCCAGATTAGAAATCGTCGCTGCCAGTGATGCTACAGCTGATATCTCCAAAGCAGTCAGAGTCGAATTCCTTAATGGCGATACATGCAAAGCTTTCTTAGCAAAAGAAAGTGCACAAGTTACAGACACACAAGGTCAATTAGATTTAAATGGTAATGGTGTTAAAGACGCTATGGATTTTGATTGCCAAGACACAAACACAACCAAAATCAACTATATGAACAAAGCCGAAACTGGTTTAACTTATACAACCGATGCTTTCGCTGACAAGATTGTTGACACAACCGCTACTAATTTTGATCCATATGACATCGAAACGCTCCAAGCTGGTAAATCATTAATTACAACCAAAGATTCTGATGGTGGTTGGTCTGATACATTAACAGTTAGAATTTGGCTCGAAGGTTGGGCATTATTAGGTGCTTCCGGTTCTGAAAGTGCCGATTGGCCAACTGATTACATTGGACAAAACTTCAATGTTAATATGCAATTCGTCTGCTCTGCAGTCGCACAATAATCTTAGTAAACACAAAAATAAATAGATACAAGAATTCAAGGGTAAAGTTACGTACTTACGCGACTTTGCCCTTGAAAAAACTCTATTAAATAAAATTTAAAAGAAAGGATACACGCATGAAGACCAAAATGAGATGGCATTTATTACCAATCATCGGCGGCTTAATTACGTTCGCAGCTTTTGTGGGCTCAATTAGCGGCTCTCTTGCTTGGTGGGCATACTCAACCAGAGTCTCAGTTCAATACCAAGGTACTTCTGTCGCAACATCTGTCCAATTACAAATTGGATTAAAAACTGAAGATTTCAGTGATAGTGATGTAGCACAATTGACCGCTCTTGGCATGACTGAAGACACTGACTTAGCGTCTGGTAATACGAGATATTTATTCTCTAAAGCTGGTGCTGGTTTGCCTGAACGCACAATTGCCACTTATTTGCAAATTCAAGGCGATTACTCGATCAATACATTGTATCCTGTCACCACTAGACAACATAAAATTGGTGACGAATTAAAACTATATCGTCCTTTAATTAAAGGAACCCCAGACAATTTACAACTTACAACTACAAATAGATACGTAAAAATTCCATTTGTTTTCCGTGTTGTTACATTAAATGAAAACGAACCAGTCAAGAACCAATATATTTGGTTAACTCATGTTGGCGTTGAGGCTAATAGCCCGAATTCCCATATTAGAGAAGCTGTTAGAATGTATATGGATAATGGTTTGACCAAATACATTATTAATCCTACAGACGAAAGTGTTGAATCTGTTGGCGCTACTAAAGTATTTGGATTATTAGACTTAGATACAAATGGATATTATGACCAAGATGTAAATGGTAAAGAAATCGTTTATGGACAATATACAGGTAATCCTAACGATACCTTTGTTCCTACAAGCGACACTCTTGACAATATTAATGGTGTTAGTGACACCACTAATCAAACATCTTTCTATGCAAAGCATAAAGCTGGCAACACTTGTTATAATTCATTATCTGGTATTGATACCAGTGATGGCTTAAATGGTTTAGCCCAATATAGACCTATGGGCTATATGATTCCGGAAGACAAGCCAGGAGGCTTTGATGAATATGAAAAAGCAATCTGTCAAACTGGTAATGACGCTAATGCATTAGCAGAACTAGATATGACAGTGTATCTCGAAGGATGGGATCATTCAGTTGTTGATGAAGAATTAGGATATGGTTTTAATTTAGGACTACAATTCCAGATTAATTTCGTAAACTAATATGAACAGAAAAAGAATCATAACTACGAGTTTAATAGGCTCAATCGGGTTGACCGTATTGAGCTTATCTTTGTCTTTTGCGTGGTATAATTCTTCGGAAAATTTATATCTCGATACATTAACTATTAATATATCATCTTCTCGTGATTTAAGGATTGCGACAACCCCTGATGAAACTAAATTAGTTACATCACTTCAATATAAGATGGACGCTCTTGATTCTGAAAATTCCTTAGAGAACAAGAATCCATTCAAACCAGTCTCGACAATGTTTAAATCGAACTGGATTAATGAAAAAAAACAAGACCCGGTATTTTATGAATATACCAGTGCGATTATGGATGAAAATGATGAGCCAATACCAACAGTGGTTGATGATAGTTGGGGATATTATTCACAACACCTCTGGCTATACTGTGACCGCGATACAAAAGTAACCATTGACTCAACAACATTCAATCTCAACCCAGTGTTTAGGAGCAATGAAGTTCGCGCTGAACAATTACTCAATTCTGTCTATATCCGTGATCAATATGAACTTGAACACCCAGATTGGACAGATGAACAAATTCTAGAAGACATCATCGAAAACTTGAACAACCTAGTCAAATGTATGAGAATGAGTATTCTAGATCCAGACTTAGATAATTATAGCTACACAATTTTAGATCCTTTGAAGGATGGAGAAACTGAATTAGGTGGTAGAGAAGACTTGTTCCTCTCTGGCTACTATGATTCATATTCCAAACTCAATGCATCTAATGAATTTGAGTGGTATGAAATATTATATGGAGAGATTAAAAACCGTGATAAAGCTGTTTATAACGAAGCTCTCCCAGATGAAATCCCAGCAGTGGGAACTAAAACATCATTCAATGCATCGACAAAAGAAAATGTTCATGCATTCAATAAAGAAGCCAGCATTGCTAATGGATTAGAAATCGTAAAAGAAGATTCCATTTCATTAGATGAATTGGAAGAAAAATTCCAAGTTAAATTAAAAGCTGGGCAATTAAAAGAAATTGTCCTATCCATATATATGGAAGGATGGGACCTTGATTGTGTAAATAGCCATATGGGAGGAAGCTTCGGTATGGATCTCCAATTCAAGGTCGCAGAAATGAACGATCAAGACGATTAAAGGAGAAATGCTATATGACTGCTTATTTCGAATATTTACGAGAATTAGTAACTAGATTCTTCTCAGACTTAGGAAGATTTTTTGCTAAAGCATTTGGTTCACCATGGGCGGATGTTCCAGGTAACTTCGAAGCATATAATTCTTTCTTAGCATCTCATAAAGATCAATTTGGTTTTGGTGGCTGGCTATTATTTGTGGTTTTCCTTCTCCTTGTTATCGCACTTATTGGTGGGGCCCTTTTTGGTCTATTCATTTTAATAAGAAAGTATGTTCGTTTCGTTAGAAAAGAACTCGATAAAGATGAATTAAGAGCACAAGTTGAAAGACTTAATTATGAACTCTATCAAGCTATCACTGAAAAAGATAAAATCTTGAACTTAAAAACAACATATATGGGTGTTAAACCTGAAGATATGAAAAAAGAAGACAAAGAAACCCTCGATGAAATCTCTTCACGTTTCCCAAAACTTGTTCGTGTTGACAATCAATACAAAGGTGTTGACCTCACAATTCCTAATAAAGATGGCTTATCTTTAGAAGAATTATGTAATGCTTTTAGAAACTTCGCTGCTAGTCAATTTGGTCTCTACTACCGTATTGATACAATCAGACAAATGTTTGCGGGTATTGCTACCTCTAAGTTAATCATCTTAGAAGGTATCTCTGGTACAGGTAAAACATCCTTATCTTATGCATTAGGTAAATTCTTCGCCTTTGATTCTGCAATCATTCCAGTTCAACCATCTTGGAAAGACCGTTCGGAATTATTAGGTTACTATAATGAATTCACAAAGAAGTTTAATGAATCTGAATTCTTAAAAGCCTTATATGTTACAACATATCGTAAAGAATTAGATGTCATCGTTCTCGATGAAATGAACTTAGCTCGTATTGAATATTACTTTGCAGAATTCTTATCTGTTATGGAAATGAGAGATACCTCCGATTGGTTAATCGACTTAATTCCAGCTGTGCAAGAAGGCGATCCACAACACTTAAGAGATGGTAAATTATTAATTCCACAAAACGTCATCTTCTTTGGCACCGCCAATAACGATGACTCTACATTTACTATTTCTGATAAGGTTTACGACAGAGCAATCTCCCTCTTCTTTGACGATAAAGGTCGTCCATTTGAAGCTGAACGTCAAGATGCTATATCTATTCCATATCAACAACTTAAAACATTATTCGATGAAGCGATTAACCAATATCCAATCTCTGAATCTATGTTAGACAAGTTCTCTCAATTAGATAACTTTGTCATTAAGAAATTCAAGTTAGCCTTTGGTAACCGTATTTTGAAACAATTAGATTCCTTTATCCCAGTTTATATTTCCTGTGGTGGTAAAGAAGTTGATGGTTTTGACTTCATCTTTACAAATAAAATTTTGAAGAAATTTGAATCCTTAAATATCGCTTTCTTCAAAGACGAATTAAAAGAATTAAGTGGTCAATTAGACAAATTATACGGAAAGAACACTTTCCCAATGGCGCATCGTTATATCGATGATTTAATCAAGAACAACTAGAAATAATTAGCAAATCCCATGCAAAAAAACAGAAATCGCACATTATTTAAGAAATTAGTGAGTAAGATTAACACTCTTAACGGAGAAAAGGATGTCTCCGATATTTCGCGTGATTTAAAGCATGGTAAAAACACCTACATGAGATTAGACCGACTAGAGTCTAGCAGCTTTGATATGGTGTGGATTAAACGTATCGAAGATTGTATTTATGATTTAGGTGCGATTGTTGGTAATCCAAGACAAGTGACTAAAACAGTCGGCAACATTGTTCCAGTTGAATTAGCGAAAAAAATCAACTCGGAAAGTGTTATGCACTTAGCAAGCCACACCCAATATATTAAAGACATCACTGAAAATGGCGATGTTGTTCCAAATAAAATTCTCAATATGGGCGCTGAAGAAGACATCCATACTTATGAGAATAGATTCATTGCTACCCTTATTAGAAGATTAGTACTCTTTGTTGAAAAGAGATATGAGTTCGTCAAAAAGTTTGCTCCTCTCCATGATGAGGAGATTTTGTATTTTAAAAACAAATCCATCGTCGATGGGGCAGAAGTAGAAATTGAAACTAAGATTAAGGTCAAGAGCGAATCTCAAACCACTATGGCGGAGACTTCCAATAAATACATTGACCGTATTATGAAGATTAGAGAATACATCTTATACTTCTATGGTTCTAATTTTATGAGAGAACTAAAGACTGAAAGAGATGTGCGTAATCCAATCGTCATGACTAACATCTTAAGAAAGAATCCAAAATATCATAAATGTTATGAATTATATCGTTTCATTGAAAAATATGAAGGTTTAGGTGTGTCTTATAAAGTTGATGAAAATATCGCTAATTTTGATGAGCAAGATTTGAAAGAAATGAACGCAGTGATGCTCGCTAACTATTTAGCCTTGAAATCAAAGGATAAGAAGCCTCCTCTTAAACATAACACCAAACAATATAAACCACGTATTCTCACCTCTCTTGATGACGAAGAATTTGTTTATGGTGATCTTTATAAAGGCCCAATCGAATTCATGCGTATCGATAAGGGCTATATCGAATATCTTGAATCTTTAGTGAAGAAAGATTTACCAGTCCACCCAACTAAGATTGAAAAAGAATATTACAAAGAAGAATATCAACAAAAGACTGAAGTTAAAACTATTAAAAACGCAATCGAAAAGACTCTTAAAAGAAAACAAAAAGAACAAAATGAGTTCGATAAGAAGGCCAAAACCATTATCGCTCTTAGAGAGAAAGAAGAAAGAGAGCGTATTGCTGCTGAACAAGAAGCCGCACGTCTTAAAGAAGAAGAAAGAATTGAAGCGATTCGTCGTCAACTCATTGAATCCGCAAAAGCGGAACAACCAGTGGAAGAAGAACCAGTTGTTAGTGAAGAGGAAGAACTCGTTATTAGAGATATTCCTGTTTATGAAGAACCAGTTCAAGAAGAAACCCCTGTTGAACCTGAATCAATAAAAGAATCTGTTATTGAAGAACCTCAAGAGGAAGTTTTACCTGTGGAAGAAACAGATGAAACTCCTGTTAAAATAGTGGAAGAACAACCTCAAGAACAACCATTGGAAGAGATTGTTGAACAAGAAGAACCACAACCTGAAGTTATTGAAGAAACTCCAGCGGAAGAACCTGCTCCAGAACAAGAACCAGTTAAGAAACCACATAAGCCAAGAAAACCAAGAGCAAAACCTGCTCCAGTTGTCGAAGAGGTGCCAGTGGAGGAACCTGCGCCAGTTGAACCAGAACCAACTCCAGAACCAGAACCAGAAATAATTGAAGAAAAACCAGTTTCTGCGGCGGTTTTAAATAAACCAAAGAAAAAACCTGCTCCAAAGAAAAAGCGCAAACCAGCGCCTAAGAAGGTCAAAGAAGAACCAAAATTAGAACCAATTCCGGGTCGCTTTATCGTCAAGACTGGCCAAGGTTATTATGTGAAAAAGAATAAATATTCTATTTATAAACATGAAGCATGGGTCTTTGATGATTTCAATGAAGCCAATCAATTAAAGAACACCTTAGGTGGTAAGGTGGTTAAATTATGAGCAAGGCCAAAGAGAAAAAGCCAAAGAGTAAAGTCAGAGTAATTTTTGAATGGGTGATCACCATCTTATTTGGTGGTCTATTCATCTTTTTCGCCATCGGCCAAATCACTGGCATGGTTCATAAAAAAGAGAATTATGGAGAAACCCTCTCCTTTGGTTATGGTAGCTTTATTATCAAAACCGATTCCATGGAGCCTGAATATAAAATCGGGACAGCAATTGTCACTTATAAAGCTGAACCAGAAGTTATTTTTGAAAAATACACAAACGGAGAAACCGTTGATATCACATTCTATGATTGCTTTGATCATAATCGTAGCCAATATAATTATGATTTAGTCACACCTACCGACACTGAATTAACGGAAAGAACTTATTCCCTTAATCAAGTGATGACCCATAGATTAAGAGAGATTGTCGTTCGTGATGATGTGGAATTAGGCCAAGGTAAATACACATTTGTCGTTTCTGGCACTAATATTTCTGAACACCAAGCACAGAAAGGTCAATATCAGTTATTAACTGAAAACGAACTTCTTGGTATAGTAAAAGTGAACTCAAAAGTTTTAGGTGGATTTTTTAGATTCGTTTCTTCACCTTGGGGACTACTTGTATTCTTACTCGTTCCAGCCTTCTATCTTGTTATCACTAGTGTTCTAGATATCTTTAAAGCAATTAAAGAACCAGAAGAAGGAGAAACTCCAAAAGAAGTAGTGGACGCTCAACCAAAACAAGCTAATGCTTCCTTAGAAGAATTATCTGATAAAGATAAAGAGAGATTAAAGCAACAATTACTTGAAGAAATGATCAACAAGAAGAGAGGAGATAACAATGGGAAATAAAAAACTACATTTAGCATTCGCAATATTGTTCTCTGGTCTTTTTATTGGAACAGCTATAGCTTTGCTCGTTTTCGTTTTTAAGGGAACATATAACGATTATCCAATTATTTCTGTTTTGTTCATCTTTGTCGCCTTATTAACCGCATTGACTGCGATGTATTTCTTAATTAAATACAATACCATTCGCGCCGAATTAAAAACGGTGATTAATGATAACATATATAACTTAGGTGAAAAGACCGCCTTTTTTGGTGTGACAGCCTTTGCTAAACGTGTTAACCGTTTAAATAGAAATCGTCGTTTAGCACAAAAGAAACAATATGTAATAGCTTTTACAGCAGCGAACTTATCAACAACTCAAAATCCTAATAGAGATGACTCTGTCACTTTATTAAATGCTCGTATTGCTTCTTTCTTATCTAGTTTTGTTCACATCACCAAATCTAATAATAGTCGTAAGAGAAGAAAAGATAGAGTGGTTTGTTTTAATCGTGGTTCCTTCTTAGTCTATTTATTCTTAGATAACGAACACGATGTGAGACATATTGTTGATGAGATTTCTAATAATATTTTTGAAATTGCCGAACAATACCAAATCCATATTTATGTTCAACCCTTCTTTGGTGTCGCAGAAATTGAAGAAAATAAACCATTATTAGAATCTATTGAAGACGCAAATATCGCAAGAAACGTCTCTGAACGTAACTTTGAAACTTTAACTTATTACCATGACTCCTTTAGAAGAAGATCATCCAAAGAAGAAGTAAAAGAAATTGCAGAAGCTTTGGCGAATAATGAATTCGTTGTTTACTATCAACCAAAATTTAATCTCAGCACAAGAAGATTTATCTCCTCTGAAGCTTTAGTGAGATGGAATAGTAAAAAACATGGTTTGTTATCTCCTAATAAATTTATCCCAGTTGTTGAAGCAGCAGGTTTAATTCATGAAATTGATACCTTCGTTTTTAAACGCGTTTGTGAAGATTTAAACGAAGCAAAAAGAAAGGGAAGAAGAATGTTACCAGTCTCTATTAACTTCTCCTTATATGAGTTCTATTCCTCTGAATTTTTAAATCACATCATTGATTTGCTGGATAAATATCAAATTAATTCATCTTATATTGAAATTGAAATTACCGAAGCAACATCTCGTGCGAATACTTTTACTGCTATCTCGATTATCAAGAAATTAAGAGATAAAGGTATCCGTGTTTTAATGGATGACTTTGGTGTTGGCTTCTCTAATATTAACAACTTAAAAAAGATACCTTTTGATGCGGTCAAAATTGATAAATCATTTATCGATGATATTGCGACAGATTTAAAAAGTAGAGCGATTGTGAAATTCTTAATCGAATTATGTTTAGCAAACGATTTAGAAGTTATCGCTGAAGGTGTTGACAATAAAGAACAAGTTGAAATATTAAAGAAACTCAAATGTAACACAATTCAAGGATTTTATTATTCCAAAGCTTTACCACAAAAAGAATATGAACAATTCCTTCTTAATAACCCGTTTGAAAGAAAGGAGAGTAGTAACTAATGATTATCATTTTAGGTTCCACACACGATGACATTCTCTATTTTGAAAGTGTCATGACTAACCGCCGTGAAGAAACACTATTTGAAAAATATCCATTAGAATATGGTACTATTTTTAACCAAGAAGTCGTTTTAGCGTATGATATTTACACCTCCTATGAATCAGGCATTATTGCTAATTACTTATTACAAAAACATTTTGTTATTTTATGTATCGTCGTTGGCAAATGCGTGAGCTACTCCTCCGATATGAAACCGGGAGATATCGCTATTGCGACAAATGTCATCTTTGGGGATGTCAATCAAATTAAAGAGAGCAACTCTCAATTAGGGCAAATTCCTCATTTACCAAGAGAATTACCAGCTTCTGATGAAGTTATTGTCTATCTCGAACAAGCGCTTGAGAAAAGAAGTTTCTCCCGTCACGATAGAACATTATTTGTGACAAGCAGCAGTATTTATGAAACCGTTGAAAGAATTAAACACTTAGTGATGAACGATTATATCTTTGGTCAAAAAGAAAAAGTCGTCTTTGATTGCACTAGTGGTGGAGTCTTCTTATCCGCAAACTTATATAACATCCCAGTCGTGGGTATTAAAGTTGTTGAAAAATTGCTTAATGAGAAATCGACAGTTGATAATTATATCAATGTCTTAAAACAATATTCTGGTGTTGGTAGAGCCGTTGTCACTTGCATTGGTGATATTGGTCGTAATGATATTATGAGAGACTAGTAGTTATGAAAAAGAAACAAAGAGAAATTACCATAGCCCGTTCATTCGCCTTATCATTTATCATTCCAGGCGCTATTTTAGTTGCTACGCTATTCATCAGCATAGTTTTATTTATCCTTGCATCTAGATTAGATAACAATATCTTTTTAATCGTTGGTCTTGTTGTCGTAGGAGTTTTTACTATTGCCTACGCTGCAACAAGCACTGTTTTCTTCCATAGATTAATTAAGGTCTATCAAAATGGTTTATACAAAACCACAGCCTCTTTATTAAGAGGATTAAAACAAAATATCCCAACTGCGGATAATTATCCAAAAACCAACATTAAAGAAATGAATGAATTACGTGATGAATTAAATGATGTGAACATAATTACATCTAATTCTACACTTATTTCGCATGACTTATCCGAAGCCTATATTCCTTTAAACTATATTTCTGAAGAAGATAGCATCGTCACTTTAGAATCATTTAAAACAGAATTGCGCGCTTTAATTTATAGCTCGCAAAATTATCGTAACGCGATAGTGGAAGTCTTTTATGATTTAGAAGATGATATTATCACTGAAGAAGAAGGAAAGAGAATCATTGAGGTTTTAAAAGATAGTTTCCTTAATTATAGTCATCTTTTATTCATTCCTAATGAAGATCAAACTGGTTTCTTTATGTTCTTACCAAAAGTTGACTCTATCTCTAATATTAGAGACCGCTTAGAATCCGCTTTAAAGAACATTTCCATCGCGAAAAAGACATTTGATGGTATTACCACTATTAATGCGAGATTCTCCGTTGTTTGTTATCCATATAGCAACATTAATGAACTATTCTCTGACTTAAGATACGCAAAACGTCAAGGACAAGCCCTTAATGTCTATTTACCAAGCAGATTAGCGGCCTTAAGTGAAAATAGAGTGTTGCAAAACTCCTTAAACCTTAACCATATGTCACGAGTGATGGAAAAACTCTCTGACTTAAAGGTGACATTCAAAGAAAAAGACAAGAGTGTGAGAACTATTAAAAACACCTTGTCTGATTTAATTACCTATTTAGGTATTGATTGCGCTGGGATCATTTCATTTGATGATGTTAATAACACTTATAACGCTACTATTTCAGTAGAAAGAGATACTACACCAGTATTCCCTGAAGGAACATTAATTGAAAAGCGCTTTATTAACGCGATTGACTCCGCAAGAGATCCAGATGATTCCTATTATTTCTCAACAAGAAAGCACACTCCATTTGAAGTGGGTAATTTCTTAGATAAGATTGGTGTCTTTAGTGGTTTCTATTATATTATTCACGACCAAACACATGTTATCTCTGTTATTTACTTCTTCAATAAAGCTAAAGATTTAATTATCGACTCCTATATTAGAGAGACAATCTTCTTGCTCTCTTATCGTATTGGTGATTTCTTCTTTATGTTAAATGAAGAACAAAAGATTGATGAAACATATAAAGAAATCAATGGTGTTTTGATGTCTAGTGACTACACCTTATATAGAATCGATAGAAATAATTACAACTTAGTTGGTTATTCTTCTCATTTCCCAACCATTTGTCCAAAAGCCAAAATTGGCGATAAATGTTATCACACCATCTATGGTTTAGATGAACCATGCCAAGGCTGTCCATTACGTGCAAATAAGAAGATGCTATCAACCATTCGTAATAAGACATATGAAACATCTCTAACACTTAACGAATCTAATATTAGATTAGTGAGATTATTAATGCACAATGTCAAAGATAGTGAAGACACCACTGATAGATTTGATAAGGACTTATTAATCAATTCCTACTCATCATTAAATATCTCCTTAGAAGATTTATATTCCATTAATGCGAGAGGTTATTTAATTGTTTTAAGAATGGATAATCATGATCAACTATTACATGACACTGGTAGTGAAGGTACCTTATATCTCACTAGACAATTAATTAAAAATATCAAAGATATTAGACGCGCTAACGCAAATATTTATTACTTCTCACCAGAAAGTATCGCGGTTTTAATGCCAGAAGTTGGCCAAGTTGATGTTGTTAACTTTATTGAAGAGATTTATGAAGTCAGTAAAAATAAATATCAATATAATGGCTTAGATTATCAATTTAATATCACTTATTTGCCATACAACTTCCCACAAGCATATCCAACTGCAGATGGTTTCTTAAAATACGTGTTACGTCACTTCAACTCCTTACAATTTGAGATTAATGCCGATAAGATCTTCTTCCCAGATGGTGATTATAGTAGAAGTGCTTCCCGTAACGAATTCATTTTATCTGTTATTGATGAACAATTCGGCAACAAGACATTCTCGGTTGCCTTACAACCAATGGTGAATTCAGAAACTAAGAACATCTATGGTGCTGAAATTCTTATCCGTCTTTCCGATAATTACCGTAACCAAGTCTTTAACGCTGATGAATTAATTAAGGTCGCCGCGAGAAACGGTAAGATTTCGATGATTTCTAATGCGTTAATTCAATATATTGGTGAACTCTATAAGCAATATGGTTTAACTATCTTTAAACTCTATGGCTTCAAGAGATTAACAATGAACACAGACTTCTCATATTTTGATGATCCAGACTTCTTTACGACTATTTATAACTTATTCGAAGAATATCACTTACCAAAAGAATTCTTAGGTTTTGAAATTACCGAAAGAGAAATCTATACTCACTTAGATCAATTTAGAAAAGTGGCAAGAGGTATTCTCAACCACCATATCGTTCTCATTTGTGACCAATATAGTGGTGAATTCTTATCTATGGATACATTAAAAGAACTCGGCTTTATTGAGATTAAGATTGGTCGTTACTTAGTTGGCGATATTGAGGTCAATCCAAAGCACTTAAGCGAAATCTCCTCGATTGATAAACTTGCGACAGAACACGGCTTAAGAACGACATTCGTCGGTGTGGAAAATCCTGATCAATATATCTTAATTAGAGATATGGATAAGAAGTCTAACTGCCAAGGTTATCACTTCTATAAACCATTAGATGATTACCACTTAATCGAAGAGATTAGAAAGAATCGTTAATACAAAAATTGTGCAGAAATGCACTTTTTTTGCGCAAAAGTCCATTTTTCCTTAAATTATAAAATGAAATTAGGAGTTTTTGTTTTTCCTAATTGATAAAATTATTATGTATATGCGGAGGCGATATTGTGAAAATGATTAAATTAAATAACGGAGTGGAAATACCGCAAATTGGTTATGGTGTTTATCAAATTCCACCAGAGATAACTAAGGAATGTGTCCTTAATGCTTTGCGTGCTGGCTATCGCCATATTGATACCGCATATGCTTATCGTAACGAAAAACAAGTTGGGGAAGCTTTAAAAGAAAGTGGGCTTAAAAGAGAAGAAGTATTTATTACCACAAAAATATATAATGGCCAAAGTTTTTTAGATGCATGTGAGAAGATTGAGCTAGCATTAAAAACACTTGCTGTTGATTATATTGACCTTATGCTTATCCATTGGCCAGAAGGAGATAACTTAGGCATGTATAGAGCTATGGAAAAATATTATCGAGAAGGTAAATTAAGAGCTATTGGTTTATCAAATTTTTACGATGATGAATTAGATAACATCTTAAAACACGCCGAGATACCTCCAGCGGTGGATCAAATTGAAACCCATCCATTTAGAAATCAAAAAGAGATGCAAAAGATACTATCAACTCATCAAATTGTTCTAGAATCTTGGTCTCCTTTAGCCGCAGGAAGAAATAATAT
The DNA here is from genome assembly GCA_905235515.1 of uncultured Bacilli bacterium. Taxonomy (GTDB): domain Bacteria; phylum Bacillota_I; class Bacilli_A; order RFN20; family CAG-826; genus CAJOLV01. Next base: position 66,290 of record CAJOLV010000001.1, read on the forward strand.
ATTTAATAATCCAACATTAAGTAATATTGCTCGAAAACATAAAAAATCTGTTGCCCAAGTTATATTACGTTATTTATACGAAAGGGATATCATCATCATCCCTCGTTCAAAGAACGAAAATAGAATAAAAGAAAATATAGATATCTTAGATTTTGCTTTAGATAAAAAAGATATTGAAGAAATCGAATCACTTAATACAGATAAGACTGTATTTCCTTGGGGATAACTAATAAACCACTTGAATTCAGTTAACAAGTTAACCAAAATATTTTTGTATGTCCAAAAAGGTCACAATTTACGACATCGCGAAAAGATTACATGTCACTCCTGCAACTGTGTCATATGCTTTAAATAATGTTTCTAAAGTATCTGAAGAAATGCGAAAAAAGATTTTAGACACCGCTAGAGAGATGGGCTATTCTCGTGATTACACTGCGGTTAGTCTTTCGACTGGAAAAACATATTTAATGGTTTTATTTCTTCCTTTTGAAGATATTTCTAAAGCTTTTTTAGAAAACCCTTTCTATGGGGAATTTATTGGTTTATTTGAGCAAAGAATTAAAAGAAAAGGCTACGACTTATTAATCCAACCAGAGATCAGCGAGAAAGATTTGTTGCCTTGGCTAAGGGGTCGTGGAGTGGACGCGATTGCTATTTTAGGTAGTTATCCAAAGCATTATCGCAAAGCGTTGAAAACATTCGGAAAACCAGTTGTCTTAGTTGATGTTTTTGATGAATACGCTGAAGAATATAACCGAGTCATTATTTCTGATTCAGAAGGATGCTATAACGCGACTAAATATTTAATTGAGTCAGGTCATAAAAATATCGCCTTTGTGGCTGGAGATATTCATAATTCAATTGTTGATCAAAGACGTTATGATGGATATCATAAAGCGCTTGAAGAATCTAATATCTCTATTAATAAAGATTTCTTATTTATATCTGAGGTTTCTTTTGATGGTGGAGTTGCTATTGCATCTCAGTTATTAAAGAAAAAAGATATTACAGCAGTAGTGTGCGCAGCGGACACCCTTGCTATAGGCATTGTTAATGGTTATCGTAACGCCGGTAAAAATGTTCCTGATGATTTATCGGTAGTGGGATTTGATGATATTCAATCTGCTAAAATGATTTTTCCTGCCTTAACTACCATTAAACAAGATATTAGAGCGAAGGCCAAAGCGGCTGCCAATCTTTTGATTGAAGATTTAGCGAACCACAATATCGGTAATAAAGTAATGGAATTGAGTCCAGAATTGATTATTCGTGATTCAGTCAAAAAAATCTAAAAAAAGTTAACAAATTATAATAAGTGCAATAAATAATGAATTATTTATTTTTTGGTTAACAAGTTAACCGATTAACTTTTTCTTTGCTTTTGCAATTTTCATTAGATATGATGAGTTTGTAGATAGGACTTAACCAAATATGAGAAAAATTCATTCTTTGAGATTTTCCGTGCTTTCTTTTGTTGCTCTTTTAGGGATGTCTGCTTGTGGCAAAGAACCTGAACCAACTCCAGGGCCGGAACCAGTTGACCCAATTCCAGTAGAACCAGTTAAACCAACTCATAACATTTATTACGATGCTGATTGTTTTACGGAAGGTGAAAGAAATATCACCACAACAAAACTAGTAACATATGATGCACCAAATTTATTAACCACTTCTAGCCAAGTGAAGGTAAAAGTGAATGATGAAGACTTATTTGTTTATGAAACAAGAGTAAATGACCGCCGTAAATTCTCATGGGAAACTCCAACTAGAAAAGTTCCGTTAGTGTTATTTGATTTTGAGGGCAAAGTCCATATTGAAATAGAAGTTTTATCTGATGTGGAAATCAATAATGCGACAGTATCACCTTTTGTGTACGGCATTGAACCAACTATTCAAGGGAAGAAAATCTCTTTTGATTTAAAATATAACGATAATTACACCGTTGAATATAATGATGATCCAAATACATCTATTCATATTTTTGCTAATCCTTTAGAAACAGATGTGATGACTCCTGCTGAAGCGAAAGCAGATCCAAAGAAAATTTATATTGGTCCTGGTGTTTATAACGCTGGAGCCTTCCCGCTTCAAAGTGGCTCAGAAATCTATTTAGCCGGTGGAGCGTATGTTTATGGACAATTCTCTGGCGAAGATTTTGATGGTATTAAAATCTATGGTAGAGGAATTGTTTCTGGAGAAATCTATTTAAGAAGAAGTGAATCTGAATATAAACTTCCTGTCGTTTTAAGAAATTGTAAAAACATCACAATTAACGATATTACATTCTTAGATCCAGCGGGTTGGGCAATTACTTTATATAAATGTGAAAATGCTAATTTGAATAACGTGAAAATTATCACCTCTAGACAAAATGGTGATGGTATTTCTGTGCAAAGTAGTAAACACGTTAATGTTAAAGGTGGCTTTGTTAGAACCTGGGATGACTCATTGGTTGTCAAAAATAGTGATAGAGGCACAACCGATGACGTTCATTTCAACGGAGTGGTTGTTTGGACCGATTTAGCTCAATCTATGGAAGTTGGCTATGAAACTTATGGAGCAACAATGAATGATATTTCGTTTGAAAATATTACTGTTGTTCATAATTTCCACAAAGCTTTAATCTCTATGCACAACTGCGATGATGCAGTCATCACTAATGTGACATATAAAAACATCACTTTAGAAGATGGTCATATGTTAGGCGATGATAGAAATGATGGCGAGAACGATTTCTTAATTGATTTTACAATCGCTTATAACATCGAGTGGACTAAATCTGAAGGCAATAGAGGCTCAATTGATGGAGTCACTATTGAAAACGTCAATGTCTACTTGATGGAAAACACAATTGGTTGCCGATTCTTAGGTGAAAAAGGTGAATCAAGTATTAAAAACATTTCCATTAAAGGATTAAAAATCAATGGTGTGGAATTAGAAAATCTCAACCAATTAAGTGTTGCCACTAATGATTATGTACAAAACCTTACTTTTGCAAAGATTACTAAAGTAACAGGCGCTCATATCACTCTACCTTATAAAGGTGAAGTGGATGAAAACATTGATAAAACCCACATTAATGGTATTGAACAAGAAGGAATGTTAGTACCAGAATTTGCTTATCAACAAGGTGGTCTCCCATATATTGGTGTTAAAGGCAATATCGCTACCACTAATAGTGCCACCCATGGTGCGGGTACAAAAACCACTACACCAGTTGATGATGGAAGTGGTGAATATTCCGCTGATGGTAAAAATATCAGCGCTTTAACCGACGGTAGTGATTCCACTGTTTGGGAAAGTAAAGATTATAAAAATGAAGAAAGTGAATTCGTTGGTGTAACCCTTGATTTCGCCGATCCTGCTATCGTTGGCAAAATCCGCATTAAAGGGCCAAATGAAAATGAATACTTCTACACATATTCCATTGAACTATGGTCAAGAAGAAAAAAGACTGATGGAACAATGAATGATAAATACACTCGTTTAATTAGTTCTAAAGATTATGAGATGACCCCTGCTAGTGGTAATGTTATTGATATTAATATTACCGCTCAATTATATGGCGGTCTCCAATTGAGATTCTTTAGAAATGATTTAGCCAGTAAATCTAATAAAGTCATCATTTCAGAAATTGAATTCTATCCACCTGCTTTAACTTATGGAAAAGCCGTTGTTGAATCTACTCCTCACGCCGATGTTTATAACATCGAAAAAGCCGTTGATGGTGATCCAACAGGTACATCCTATTATGAAAGCGCATCATTACCAGCCACAATCATCATTGATTTAGGCGATTTATATACTATTTCTACAATCGTACTTTGCTTACCACCAAGTTTAAACTGGGCAGCTCGTACACAAAACATTGCTTTCTACGTGAGCAATAGCAATGTCTCTTATTCATCCACAACTGTCTTTACGGAAATTAAGGCAGCTGCTGATTACTTATTCGACCCAGCGACAGGCAATAGAGTCACTATTGAAGTGACACCTGTCCAATGTCGATTCTTCAAAATGGTTATTAACTCAAATGACATTACTGCCGGATATGGCGCTCAAGTATCCGAGATTAGTGTCTATGGGGCTTAATAAATAACAAGAAAGGAAATTTCGTATGAAAAAGAAAAACCTTATCGTTTTACTAGCTTCGATGGGACTCCTACTCGCTAGCTGTGGCAAACAGCCAGAGCCAGAGCCAGAGCCAGAGCCAGGACCGGAGCCAGTAGAACCAACAGAAGGAATTGACCATCAATCACCATTTGTGAAAACTGTGGAAAATCCTTCCGTAACTCGTGCTTTTAGAGATGATTTCGATTTAATGATTGAAGACTTCTCTAGTGAAACTCCATCTGGAGAAAAATCTACATCCGCTGTTTATAACAAATCAACACTTCGTGTTTTGGTTGATTCTGAAGATGTTGATGAACCAAAGAGCCCAGATGCTGCTATTTACAAAATGGCAACAGGCAGTTATGAAATTCATAACTTTGAAGGAATTGGTTTCAAAATGAGAAAAGTCGGTAATGGTGAACTCAATCTTTCTAACTTAGTGTTAGGTTTACGTGGAGATGATGCTTTTAAAGTTTATCCAATTAATTTAGCAAACGCTAAAGATGCCGATGGTGAAAATTTGCCAGAATTAACTAGTGAATTCCAAGATTTTGTTATCGCTCCAGGTCTATCCATTGAAGAAGCTAATACTGTTTATGAATTAGCTGCTGGTGGAGCATCTGATACAAAAGTCTTAGATAAAATTTTAGGTTTCCACCTCTATGCATTAGATGAAGAATGCTCCGCAGTTGTGGAAATTGAAGAAGTTTATTTAATTAACGCCGGTGATAAGACATTTCTTGATACATTTGGTAGAGAAAATGTTGGTCAAGCTGATACAACATGCTGGTGGAGAGGATCCACAGGCTTTATCGTCCAACAAGGTGTCACATTAAATAATGCTACCTATACCACAAAAGCAATTGAATTGGGCGAATATCAAAACTTAGTTATGAATGTTTCTGGTGATACAACTGGATTAAAGATTAACAATATTGCTTATGCATCCTTAAAAGATAGCGAAAATGCTACTTTAACAGGTGCTGTTAATGGTGCGTTCTATTCCTATGTTATTAACTTAACTAATTCTGAACTTGCTTTAAGCGAAGGCAAATTTGTTATTGAATCCACAACAGAAGTTGTCATTTCTCAATTATTCTTAACAAATTTACAAACTGAATTACCAGCTGAAGACTATCCATATATTGATACTCTTAACGCTTCCTATGTGACTGATTTTGAATTCACGATTGCAAAAGGAACAGTTAAAACAAATTATGATGACGCTGTTGCTGATACCAGAGTCACAGATACTGGATTAAATTATATGATTTCATATAACAACGGTTCAGAAATCGAGGTTGATGGCCATGATTTAGTCATCTCTGGTGGTGAATATGATTATGCTAACTTAGTTATTGGTAGTAACGCTAATGCCTCTTCCAAATATTTAGTCATGGCAATTAAAGCCAATGCAAAGCCATCTGGTTTAAGAATTAAATTAGGTAACGCTGCTTCTGAAGTATGGGTTAACGATATGCTTGCTGATGCTGGCTTACCAAGCTGGTCTGATGCTGCTAACTATCCATATGTGACCGCCGATGGTTATAAATTAGTCATCGTTGATTTAGAAAGAAGTGGCCAAAGTGGTGGTAATAATGAAGTCCAATTATGGTACACTGGCACAGAAGATCTCAAGATTGGCTCAATCTTCTTCTGCAATGCTTATAAACCAGATGCCATCATTACAGAAAACACTCTCAACACATTTAACATTGAAGCAGGCGAAGGATATGCATATGTTGGTAATGTTAATGTTAGTGGTTTAAGATACCTTAAGATCGAAACAACCGCTACTTCAGCTAACGCTTTAAGATTTGGTCTTGGTGGTCAAGATATCTCCATCGCAAGTGGCAAATTGGTTGATGCTGATGGTGAAACCGTTCTAGCAACCGCTACAGAATTCACACTTGACTTAGTAGAAAGCCATATCGTTTTAGATAACGATTTGTTCCACATCCATTCTGATAAATCAGATACAGCTTTCACAGTTACAGTTAAATCACATATCATTACTCCACAAGTTGAAGAAAGAATTGTTCAATTAGGAAATTATAACATTGAAGCAGGCGAAGGATATGCATATGTTGGTAATGTTGATGTGACAGGTGTCAAATATCTTAAAGTCGAAAGTAATGTTGTTCCAGCAAATGAACTTAGATTTGGTCTTGGTGGTCAAGATATTTCTGTTGGCACAGGTAACTTAATTGACAACGAAGGCAACCATATTGCGGCAGATGCAAATACATTCATTCTTGATATTGAAGCTAGTGGTATCGTTTTAGATAATGGTTTGTTCCACATCCATTCCACAAAATCTACTAATGCTTTCTCTATTAAAGTTTCATCTTATGAATTAAAACCATTAACAATCATCAAAAACGTTGGTTCCGAAGCAAATTATAACATTGAAGCAGGCGAAGGATATGCATATGTTGGTAATGTTAATGTAACTGGTGCAAAAGCCGTTAAAATCACCACGACAGCCGTTGCTGCTAATGAACTTAGATTTGGTCTTGGTGATCAAGCTATTAGTCTTGCCTCTGGTAAATTAATTGGTATTGATGGCAATGCTATTCCAGCAACCGCTACTGAGTTTACAATTGATTTAGAAGCTACTGGTATCGTTTTAGATAATGGTTTCTTCCACATCCATTCCACAAAATCTACTGCTGCTTTTGAACTCACTGCTCAAGCAGTTACTTATTTCGATGCCGGCAGTTATGCACACTTATTATCCGCTTATAACGGTTAATTAATACTTTATAATGGTAGTGGGGAGAAATATGTCTCCCCCTACCTTATATTAATTTGGAGGAATTTATCATGAATAAAAGAATAAAAAACCTCGCAGTTTCGTCTTTTTTACTTACATCTTTATTCGCTCTTGCGGGTTGTCGCTTCTTTGGTGGAGACGATGAACCAGATATTGGTGATAGAACGGAACTTAAAATTGGATTCTGGCCAACATCATCCGATAAAAGAGATGTGGCGATGTATAACGTTTGGAAAGAAAAATTTGAAAAGGATAATCCTCAATATGTCATAACAGGAGATCCTTATACCTATAGTAAAGACACTATCGGCACTAAATACGCGACAAAGACATTGCCAATGGTCTATCAAACATGGTTCACTGAACCAGAAACCCTATTAAAATCTGGTTATATTCGCGATATTACGGATATTTTAAATGAATTTGGTTGGACCGATAAGATAGACGACGGCATGCGTCAAACATTAACTTTTGATAACAAAATCTATGGCATTCCACGTGATGGCTATGGCTTAGGTTTATTAATAAATATGAAAACATTAGGAGATAATGGCTTGTTACCAGAAAAGACAATTGAGGGTAAAAAGCAATATGTCCTATATAATGATGATGGCTCTCCAGCATATCCGACAACATTTGAAGAAATCTATGAAGCGAGTCAGATTATTGTCGATAATTCAGACACAAAAGGAATGTTCATTTGTTCTGCTAATAAGAATGGTGGATGGCAATTATCTAATATGGCCTGGAATTATGGCGCGACTTTAGAAAATCAAAGCGCTGGTAAATGGCAATCTAATCTAACTGATTCAGGTATGGTGAGCGCATTATCATGGATCCAAAAAATGAAACAAGAACACCTTATTTATGAAGGCGTCGCTATTGCATATGATGATTGGCCAAGCGCAATTGGTGAAAAAGTGGCTATGGCAATTGTTGGTAGCGATATCATCCATTTAGCCAAAACTACAGGTGACGTCAATATGGATGATTTAGCCTTTGTGCCAATGCCAACAGGTGATGGTAATCATCATTATTCCTTATATGGTGGCACCCCATTTGTTTTTGACAAAAATACCACCGATGAACAAGTAAGAGGTATTTTAAAATTCTTTGATTATATTGGTAGATCTCCAACAATTAATGAAACTAACTTAGCGGCTATCCGCGAAGGCTATGAAGTTGCAAAGAATAAGAATCAACCAATCGTTCCAAAGATTATGCCTTGGAAGAATGAAGATTATTTAACAAAAGCTAAAGCTATGGAAAATGAATATATTTCCATTAATATGACTAATTATTCTGAATTCTTTAATGCTATTAAAACAAATCAACACGCAGAAGTTCCTGCTGCCGCACAAAAGATGTATGGAATATTAGATGATGCAATTCAGGAAGTGTTAAAAAATCCTGATACCGCTAATGTCAATTCATTACTCACAACAGCGAACTCACGCTTCCAAGAAATATTAAACGCACTTTAATAATTTAATATATGTGGTTAAGAAGAAAACAAAAGTCTGAGCTTTTACGAGCCAAAATAAAGAAGAATGTTTTGGGATGGATACTAGTTATCCCATCTATTCTTTTATTTGTTTTCTTTGTTTGGTATCCAGTTACCTTTAACGTGATATTAAGCTTCTTTAAAGATAATACGTTTAAAGAATTTGTTTTCTTTGACAACTATCGATTAATCTTTTCAGACCCTAAATTTATATCAGCTTTAAGAAATACTTTCTTATATATCTTTTGGTCGTTAGTAATTGGCTTTATTGTCCCTCTAATTATTGGTCTATTGTTATCCGAAGTAGTCCATGCGAAAGGCATCTTTAGAGTCATCATTTATTTACCATGCATGATTTCTGGTATGGCTGTTGTCTTCTTATTTAGAAGCATGTTTGGTAATAACAACTGGGATATTATTAATGTTATCTTAATACATGTCTTTGGCGCGGATGAAGGGGTCCAGTGGACCGCTGATCCAAAATTAGTCATTCCTGTCATCGTTTTCGCTATGACTTGGAGAGGCGCTGGTGGAACAGCTTTAATTTACTTAAGTAATTATCAACAAATCGATGATGCGATTTATGAAGCTAGTCGATTAGATGGTGTTGGACCATTTAAAAGATTCTTTAAAATCACATTACCAATGATGAGAACGACAATATTCTTGTTATTAATCTTACAAATCATTTCTGTTTTCCAAGTGTTTTATGAACCCATGGTTATTGCTGGTAATAATGTTGATGCGATGTCATTAATGTTATTAGCTTATAACTATGCCTATGTTAATGGTGAATTTGAATATGCGAAATCGGCTGCTACATCAGTTGTCTTAGCGGTGATTATTTTAGCAACAACAGTGGCCTATTTTGGTTTAACCAATTTCTTAGAGAGAAAGGGGGATAAAAAATAATTATGCTCCTTCCATCTCGTAAACAACTTAAAGGGAGAATCCATAATAAGACAACAGGCTTACTAACATTCTCTGATTACAAAAAGAAGAGACATGTAGCGGGATATATTGCTTTTATAGTTGTCTTAATTATGTTTGCAATATTAGCTTTATCACCAATTGTGTGGTTATTAGTATCTTCGTTTAAGACAGTTTCAGAAATCAATAGTGTTGATTATCATTTCTTCCCAGAAAAATTTGGTTTTAGTCAATTTATTGAATTATGGGAGATTGCTGGATTAACTGATGTCTTTATTAACACCATAGTAGTAGTGATTGGCGGAGTTATATGCGCGGTTATCTTTAATTCGATATTAGCCTATGTTATCGCAATTATTAAACCAATTGGCTATAAGGTTATCGATAAGATGATTCTTCTTGCTTACATGATTCCAAGCGCTTTAGCGATTTATCCATTGATGTTAGCAATCACTAATGTGTTCCCTAAAGGATCTTATCTACCGTTATTCTTAGTGTTTGGTAGCAATGCTTACTATTACATGCTTTTTAAGAATTATTTTGAAAAGTTCCCAAAGAGCGTTATTGAAGCTAGTAGAATTGATGGCTTAAGTGATTTGAAGATATTCTTTAAAGTTGTTTTACCTTTATCTAGACCAATAATTGGTGTTGTCGCTATTTTTGCCATGACTGCAGCGTATAGCGACTTCTTATTACCGTATATGGTAATTGGCCAAGGTAGTAAACAATCGACATGGACTTTAATGGTGGCTATTTATAACTTATCCAGTGACACCAATATTAAAGCCAACCAATTATTACAATTATTAGTTTTATCAATTATTCCACAGGTGATTATTTTCATAATTTTCCAAAAGCAAATCACTAATCAATCAGTCAATAGTGGAATGAAGGAGTAATACGTAAATATGGCAAAAGTATCACAAATGTATTTAGACATCGATCCATATCTTATTAAAGAGAGTGGTTATCATAAAGAAAGACATCAAGTTAGCGAGTCTATTTTCTCTTTGGCTAATGAATATATGGGTGTCAGAGCTTTCTTTGAAGAAGGCATCTCTTTACCACATTTAGTGGGTACATATTTTAATGGTATTATTGAAAACTCATTAGAAGACACTCCAAGTGCTTATAAAGGCATTATTAAAAGAAGTCATTTCACCATTAATTCAGTTAATTTCTTTAAATGCAAAATCACTGTAGATGGTGAAACATTAGATTTAAATAAATCATCTTTTGATAACTTTGAAAGAGTTTTGGATATGCGAACAGGCCTATTGACCCGTACCTTTATTTGGAACATCGATAACAAACATATCAAAGTGAGATTTGAAAGAATGTTAGATATGTTGAAATGTGAAAACGCAATTCAAAGAATCACATTTGAGAGCGATAAAGATAGTGAACTAGATTTAGTTTTATATCTTGATGGCTCTATTCTTCATTGGGGTAACCATTGCTATTGGGAATTAGAAAAATTCTTTGAACATGGTATCGCAATGAGAACTCCAACTACCCATCAATCATTAGTGGTGAAGATGGATGTTAATCAAAAGGTTAATCAAGTTATTAAAGGTGAAAAAGAATTAGAAGAGCGTTTTAAATTGCAACTAAAGGCCAATCAACCTCTTGAAGTAGTGAGAAAGGTTTCTGCAGTAGTGGATAAAGAAAGTGATCAACATTTTGATCAACTAATTGATAAAGCAGAACAACTAATAAAAGAACAGAATAATGTCAGTTTTGATGCGTTTTTAATGGCAAATCGCCGCTATTTTGATGAAATTTGGGAAAAGACTGATATTGAAATCGAGGGTAATGATGTTGACCAACAAGGGATTAGATATTGTTTATTCCAGCTCGAACAAAACTATCATGGATATTCTGAAGATAACAACATTGGAGCAAAAGGTTTAACTGGTGAAGCCTATTCTGGTCATGCCTTCTGGGATAGCGAGACCTATTGCTTACCATATTATTTATTCTCTGACCAAAAGGCAGCGATGAACTTGTTGATGTTTAGATATCACACCCTTGAACAAGCTAAGTTGAGGGCGATTGATTTAGATTGTGAGGGAGCATGTTATCCAATCGCGACAAGAAATGGTAAAGAAGCTTGCTCATTATGGCAACATGCCTCTTGTCAAATCCAGCCAACTACCGCGGTTGGATACGCGATATTCCATTATATGAATTTATATAACGATGATGAATTCATGCAGAAATATGGTTTGGAGATGATGCTAGAAATTTGTAAGTTCTTATTATCTCGTGGCCAATATAGTGGAGATGGAAAATCATTTGGTTATTATGGAGTAATGGGACCAGACGAATTCCAATTAATGGTCAATAACAATACATACACTAATTTTATGGCCAAGAAGATGTTTGAATATCTCTTCAGTCTTTTAGAAAGTGGCAAATACCAAACTAAGCAACTATTTGAAAAGTGTGATTATAATGACGAACTTTTAAAGAAGATGCACGCTGCTAACGATAAGATGGTCATTTTATATGATGAAAAGACTAAATTGTTTGAGCAACATGATGGGTATTATAAATTACCACATATTGATATTCATTCGATTCCAGTTACTGATTTTCCATTATATGCCCATTGGGCGTATGATCGCATTTATCGCAATGACATCATTAAACAACCAGATGTTTTGATGTTTATGTTCTTATATCCAAGTGATTTTGATTTAGAAACTAAAAAAGCAAATTATGAATATTATGAACCACGTTGTATTCATGAATCCTCATTGTCTCCATCGGTTCACTCTATTATTGCTTGTGAATTAGGTAAAGATGCAGAAGCCCTTAATTTCTTCTCCTTTGCTACTAGATTAGATTTAGATGATTATAATCGTAATACTTGTGAAGGTTTACATATGACTTCTATTGCTGCAGCTTGGATGAATATTGTTTATGGTTTTTTAGGACTGAGAAGTGATAGAGAAGTAATAAGTATCGCTCCAACTCTCCCATCTAGATGGAGTAAATACGCGGTTAATATTTGCTATAAAAATAGAAAGATGAGAATTTCTGTTCATAAAAACAGAGTACATTTCTCATTAAAAGGTGAGCCAATTGAAATATTAGTTTATGGTAAGCCACTTTTAATTAAAGATGATTTGGTAATTGAAAGATGAAAAAGACACTTGTAAAAACTGGTTTCAATAAGAATGATATCGTTTCATTTGGAAACATGTTTTTACTTGCTAATGGTCGATATGGTTATCGCGGAACTTTAGAAGAATACACCAAAGAGCAAATGGTGGCTTTAAATGTCTTAGGATTATATGATCGTTATGAAGATAAATGGAGAGAATCAATTAATCTTCCTAATCCATTATTTTTTATTACTAGTTTCAATGGTGAAAAACAAACCGTTCTAACTAAAGAAGTGGTGTCACATCAAGTCGAATTAAACATTTATGATGCGACTTTTTCCCGCGAAACTCTCTTTAAAAATATCGTTATTAAATCAGAGAGATTTTTATCTAGTGCAAACAAAGATTTACTTGTTTCTAAATACGTAGTGAAAGCCCTTAATAGTGGTCTAGTGAAAATCGAATTTAAACTCGATTTAGATAATTATGACATCAATGGGCCACACTATAAAAATAGGAAAGTTAATGACATCAATGGGGTTCAATCATTTAAAGGAATCACTAATGAAAATAAGATCATTACAACATATACAAAATATGTTTCAGACGAAGATATTAAAACTTACAACAATACCTATTTTGTTGAAAAATACCTACAAAAAGGCGATGAAATTTGTGTTTTTACATATTATTTAGTAAATCAAACAAGTGCTTCAAGGGTGGAAGAGTTACAGAAAAATGTCCAGCAAGGATATGATAAATTGTTAAAAGAACATAAGACCTCGTTTAATAAAAAATGGGACATATCTAGAGTGTTATTGGGAGAACCAGAATCTCAATTTGAATTAGATTATTCCATCTATCATTTATTGATTTTAGAAGATGATAAATCATATCGTTCTGTTCCCGCTAGAGGACTATCAGGACAAACATATAAAGGCGCTATTTTCTGGGATACAGAAACATTTATTCTCCCGTTTTTTACCCTCACTAATCCTCAATTCGCGAGGAACATTATTCAATATCGTATCAACACTCTTCCTGGTGCTAAGAAAAAGGCTCAAGGATTTGGCTATCAAGGCGCTTTTTATGCTTGGGAAAGTCAAGACGATGGTATTGAGCAATGCTCGCAATATAATGTTACCGATCCAATTACCGGTGAACCAATTAGAACATATTTTGATGAAAAGCAAATCCATATATCCGGAGATGTCGCTTTAGGAATCTCCCGTTATGTTTATCTTAGTGGTGACACAAGCATCTTATCCGATGGTGGTTATGAAGTTATTCATGAATGTGCCAGATTTTACATTTCTAGAGCAACTTTAAGAAATGGTCAATACCATTTTGATGATGTTATCGGTCCAGATGAATATCACGAAAGAATTAATGACAATGCTTTCACTAATTATCTGGCTTATAAAACCATTGATTTAGCAATCGAATATTACGACGAGTACGCTCAAAAGCTATCTAATCCTATAAATAAAAAAGATTTTATTTCATTTAGAAATCTTATCTATCTACCAAAACCTTATGACAATGGATTGATTGAGCAATTTGAACATTATTTTGATTTAAAAGACGTATATCCTCATGAAGTTAAAGCTATGGCGAGGAATGATAAAGAATATCTTGGTGGATTAGCAATAGACACTAAGACAATCAAACAAGCAGATGTTATTGCACTTATGGTTATAGTGCCTGACTTTGGTTTAATGAAATATGCGAGAGAAAATTATAAATATTATTTACCATTTACTGAACATGGTTCCTCATTATCAAGTTCTATGTATTCAATAGTGGCAAGCCGTATTGATGAAACTGATGATGCCTATCAAATGTTTAGAAAATCATCGGGAATTGATTTAGGAACAAACCAAAAGATGTACGCTGGCGGTATCTATATTGGAGGTACTCATCCCGCTAGTAACGCTGGTGCATATCTATCGGTGGTGTTTGGTTTTGCGGGGTTATATTTAGATGGCGATCAAGTAAAACTTAATCCACACTTACCAAAACAAATTAAGAGTATAGAATTCAAATTCTTCTATAAGAAAAAATTATATAAAGCAGTCATTAAAAATAATGACTATCAATTAATGGAGGTAACCGACCATGATTAAAGCAGTAATATTTGATTTAGATGGAGTCATCATTTCTACTGATGAGTTCCATTATCAAGCTTGGAAAGCGATAGCGGACAAAGAAGGTATCTATTTTGATCGTGAAATTAATAACCGTTTACGCGGTGTTTCTCGTATGGCGTCTTTAGATATCATTTTAGAAAAGGCCACTCGTGAATATACACAAGAAGAAAAAGAAGTTTTAGCGACAGAGAAAAATGAACTATATCGCAAATCATTAGCAAAACTTTCCTATGGTTCCTTAAGTAAAGATACAATTAAGGCAATTAGAAAACTTTATGAAAACGGTTACCATTTAGCGATTGCCTCTTCTAGTAAGAACACTGAATATATTTTAAAAAGATTAAATATTACAAATGCTTTTGATGTTGTAATCGATGGCAATAAAATTACCCATTCAAAACCACATCCAGAAGTATTTTTAAAAGCGGCAGAAGGATTAGGCTATAAACAAAATGAATGTTTAGTCATCGAAGATGCTTACGCTGGTATTGATGCTGGTAAAGCTGGTGGATTCATTTCCATTGGTATTGGTGACGCCGCTAACTATGACAAAGCAGATTATAAGATTAATCAATTGAGCGATATCCTTCCTTTGATTGATGAAATTAATCATAAGCAATCTCACAAAATTGATATGGAACATGTCACTAAGATTTATCCAAATAGTGAGATTAAAGCTGTTAATGATTTTAATTTGACAATAAATGATGAAGAGTTTGTCGTCTTTGTCGGCCCATCAGGATGTGGTAAATCTACAGTTTTAAGAATGATTGCTGGTTTAGAAGAAATTACTGGTGGAGAAATCTATTTAGATGGCAAATTGTTGAATAATTTAGATCCAAAGGATAGAAATATTGCAATGGTATTCCAAAACTACGCTTTATATCCACATTTAACAGTGAGAAAGAATATTGCTTTCCCATTATTAAATGAAAAGATTCCATTCTCTAAACTCTTTAATTTCAAATGGAGAAAAGAAAGAAGACAAAGAATATTTAAAATTGCTGAAGAAGTAGCGGAAAAAATTAATCTAAAAGATTATTTAGATAGAAAACCTGCTAATTTGTCTGGTGGTCAAAGACAAAGAGTGGCGTTAGGTAGAGCCATTGTTCGTAATCCAAAAGTCTTCTTATTAGATGAACCATTATCTAACTTAGATGCAAAAATGAGAGTGCAAATGAGAAGTGAAATTACTCGCTTACATCAACAACTAAAAACCGTTTTTATCTATGTTACCCATGATCAAGTAGAAGCGATGACTATGGGCACGAAGATTGTTGTTTTAAAAGATGGTGTTATCCAACAAGTTGCCTCACCAGAAGAATTATTCATTAACCCAGTTAATATGTTTGTGGCTGGCTTTATTGGCACTCCACAAATGAACTTCCTTAATGGTGTGGTTCATAAAGAAAAAGATAAATATTATTTAGATTTATTAAATGTTAAACATCTTCCATTGCCACTAGAAAGAGTAAAAACATTTAATGAAGAATATTTAGATAAAGAAGTAGTCGTAGGTATTAGACCACGTGCCATATCAGTGAATGGCGATAGTGACTTTGTCTCACAAGGATTCAAAGCCAAAATCAATCTATTTGAACAATTAGGAGAGGAAACTAATGTTTATACTAGTATGGATAGTCTTAATAAAGATCTCATTATTACGACAGCTGGTTTAGGCAGATTCACTAATGGTGAAGAAATAGAATTATCGTTTAATTTTAAAGATGTATGTTTCTTCTCTAAAGAGAATGAAAATAAATTGTTATGATTAAATCAACTTGTCTTCTTGGATTATTAATGAGCAGCGTGCTTCTTTTAAGCGCGTGCGAAAAAAACAATAATTCACAAGACGAGCCGAAACCAGTACCAGTTGAACCTGGCGAAGATATTGATCCAGAAACACCTACTACTTATCAAAAAGATGAAGAGGGTTTTTATATATTAGAAGAAAACTATTTTTCCTATTCCGAAGATAGTGGTGATACAAAAACTAAAAATGAAGTAGTAATTCCAAAAAACGCTGAAGAGGTAACTAAGTATAATCAATTAAGAATGTATATTGGTGATAAACAAGTCCCTGTTTATAATGTGAAAACAAATATGTCACAAAGTTGGACTCCTGATGCAGCAAATCGACAAAACAATTCTTACGCGACATTTGGTTTAAAAGGAAAAGTAACAGTTAAATTACAAGCCTCATTTGCCTTTTTAAATCAAATCGCTATTAGACCATCAAATAAACAAGTCCCTTATGAAGTTGATAATGCTAGAAGAGTATTATCTTTTACGATTAGTGATATAGGTCAATATACCATCGAGATGAGAAGTGGAAGGACACTTCATCTATTTGTTGAAGACCCCACTATTATGGATAATTCAAATAGCAGTGTGATTTACTTTGAACCAGGTGTTCATAAACATTCAAATGACTCTCGAATCAATAGTGGAAACACGATTAATTTATATAGCAATCAAAAAGTATATTTGGCTCCAGGAGCGTTTGTTTATGGCAAATTCATTGCAAATTCCGCCTCAAATATTCAAATTTATGGTCCAGGATATGTTGACGGATCAATATTTGAAAGAGACGCTAACAAGGGCTCAGTATTAGTTCCAATTGAATTTAATTATTGCTCAAATATCACTCTTAAAGACTTTGCTTGTGTTGATCCAGCTGGTTGGTGCTTTAATATGTATTTCTGTAATGGTGTAACTATTGATAATGTCAAAGTGATTTCATCAAGAAGTAATGGCGATGGCATCTCTATTCAATCTTGTCAAAATGTCAATGTGACTAATTCATTTTTAAGAACTTGGGATGATTCTTTAGTGGTGAAAAATTATCCACAATGGAGTGATAGAAATAACGAAGGAACCACTCGCTCTATCCACTTCTCTAATTGTTTAATTTGGACTGATTTAGCTCAATCAATGGAAATAGGATATGAATGTGTTGGCCAAGTAATGGATGATATTACTTTTGACAATATTGTTGTTTTACATAATTATCATAAAGCCATATTTTCTATCCATAATGGTAATAATGCTAATATTACCAATGTAAAATTCACTAATATCACAGTTGAAGATGCTTCAACGGGAAAAGGTGATGGAAATAAATATTTAGTCGATTTTAAAAATGTATTTTCATCAACGTGGTCCACAAATCATAAAACCACATCATTGGGTTCGGTGAATGGAGTGACCGTTTCTAATGTTTTAGTTAAAGATGGTATCTATAATCCAGTCATTTTGGTAGAAGGAACTTTAGAAAACCGTAGTGATTATCCAAGAGAAGGGCATTATGTTTCTAATGTGACATTTAATGATTTTTATCTATATGACAAAGTCATAACAAAGACTAATTGTAATTATCAAACTAATCAATACACAAACAACATCAATTTCACTAGCAGTGGTAACCCAATTACTGGTGCGACTTATACACCAAAAGATGTTAATGGTTATGGCAACAACATCATTTTTAAATAATTAGATCCAGCTTGTCATAATATAAAAACATTTGTATAGCAATAAAACAGGCTTAAAATACAGTTTGTTTTTTTGTTGCATATTATGAAAAGCAACTAGAAATCGCTAGTTGTTTTGTTAAGATTAGAAAAGACAAAAAATATCCCAAAAGAGATTATCAACATTATCTGGTGTTTCTTATGCATCAATCAGAAGGTTTGAGAATACCGGAGATATTTCTTTAGCTTCCTTAATGAAAATATCTTTTGCACTCCAGCTATATGATGATCTTGATAACTTATTCAAATATCGTAAAGAATACAAATCCATTGAGGAAATAATTAATGATCAAAAAGATTGATGTTTTTGCTGCGAAAAAGAAAGTTGGAACTCTTGCTTTTACTAGTGTTATATACATTTGCCCCGCCCAAAACACTTCACTCGAAATAGGTTTTGAAATACTTGTTTTCCAAATACCTCATTAACAATGTTTTCAATTGGTTTATTAATAAATTAATCTAAATCATTATTTTCTTTAGCAAAAAAGCGGATTGTTCAATCAACCCGCTTCGTGAATGAATTGAGCTTTATTCGCTAAGTTTTTCTTTTGGCTTTTTGTTCTCTACTAAGATAGCAATCGCCACACCAGCGTATGCTAAGAAGTGAATGAGAAATTCAATTGGCATAGACGCCATTCTATCTAATGGCATGCATTGTGATAAAGATGAAACAAAGGCTGTATCATTAATACCCATTAAAGCAATATAAGCGAAGAAACAAACATTCGCACCTAAAGCAATTAAACCCATTAAGAACAATTTCTTTTTGTCCCAAAGTTGCAACTTATGCATTGCGACAAGAACGCCTAAGCAAGCTGGGAATAATAAGTAAATATAGAATGGGAATGTTTGATAGAAGTTTCTCCAATAAACATATAATGGCATACCTAAGAACATGCCTAATCTATTGAACATTAAACAAATAAATAAGAACCATCCAATAGTCTTGAATACATAACCAACTGTGATTTTGACTTTACCTTCATCATCTTTTAATTTCTTAAGTTTTAATAAGCCAAAGATAGAGCAGCAAAGCATGCAAAGATTTAAGATTAAGAAGATAATCGCATAGCCTGGGAATGGGTGCCTACCGACTAAAGTACCATAAACTTTAAGGTTACCAAAGATAGAGAAGATAACACCGATTAAGCCAAAAACACCAGCAAGGATAAGATATAATCTACTGATTCTCTTTATACAGTCTTGATGTTGATAACATCTAATAACATAGAAGATACCTAAAACAAACAATAATGTGAATGTCACTGCTGGTAGGGAGACAAATAATGTTGCATCCACAAATTTGACATCTTTGTTAAATAAATCATCAAACAACATATTGGATGATAAGGCGGTGAATAACGCGCCAACAATAGTGAGGCAGATTAAGGAGATAATTAAATATTTCTTTTTCATTTTATTTTACCTCCGCATAACTATGATAGAAGTTCTCATAGGCTAATGAGTGATCTGTTTTAAGAACAATAACTCTCCCACCTAATAGTGCCTCATCATAGTAGACTCTATCGGTGGCTTTAATACCATAACCAAAATCGATACCTTCATAATTAACAATAAAGTTATTAACATGGTCATGACCAAAATACATACCATGTGTAGAATGTTTTTCTTTAATAACATCAAAGAAGTGTAAGTCGTGTCCTGGATCTGGATTACATGGCGCTTCTCCCATAACGCCTTCAGTATAAATGACTGCTGATGGGTTCTTTTCAGCGTATGCCCAAGCATCATTCACCTCTGGTAGTGGAATGTGATAAAACATGAGCGATGGAACAGTAAGACCACCGTTTTGTTCTTTAGTATAGTCCACTAAATCTTTGTACCAATTTATTTGATCTTGTTTAAACCAGTCATATCCGAAATAGTCGCCATAATAATAACGGTTACTGTCCATAAAGATTAATTGTTCAAAAATAGCTGGTCCAACTTTTAAGTTGATAGCGAAGTTGGAATTGCCTTGGATATCATCATCGCGTAAATCTTTAAAGATTGCATATTCATGTTTTTCTATTTCTTTTGTTACCCAATCGATGGAGAAACAGCATTGTTCATCATGATTACCAAACACTAATGTCCATGGGACTTCATAACTATCTAAGAAATCAAAGAATTCCTTAGCGGTACCTCTTGAGGCAAAGGTAAATACATCACCAGTAATAACAATTAAATCTGGATTAGCTTCTTTGATTGTTAAATCCAAAAAATCGTAATGTAATTTTGTGTTATCTTTATCACCAATATGAGTGTCAGATAACTGTAAAATGCGGTAATTGTCCTTATAGTTTAATTCCAATATATAATCTTTAATTTCATGATGTACACCAGCGCATGCACTTAAAGACATGGCAAATATTGGCAAAAGTAAAAACCTTTTCTTAAACATATAGACCCTCCTTTTTCCTTGCTTATTATTTTAAACAAATAAATTCTTTTTGTCTTTAACGGAAGTATTTACTATATTTATTAACTGTAAATATAAGTATAATAATACCGAACTAATAGATAGAACTAGTTATGGCAAAAAAATCAGAAAAAAGTTTATTCAATAAATCGTGGTTTAAATTAACAGTTACCATAGTAACTTCAGTTTTGGCAGCATTAATTTTAGCGTTCTCCACAATGACAATTCTTGCTGTCATTAAAAATTCTTACACTGACGCTCCTAAATACTTAATATGGGTATTTTTCTTTGTTGGTTTAATGAGCGTTGTTATCTTTCTAAAAGAAAGAAACAAAATTAGTCTTATTAGAGCAATAGTGTTATTTGTTATTAATGTCGCTTTAGGTATCATCGTTCAATTTGCTAAAAGCAATCCATATTTATTTTCTTTAACCGCTGGATTAT
Organism: uncultured Bacilli bacterium; assembly: GCA_905235515.1. GTDB lineage: Bacteria > Bacillota_I > Bacilli_A > RFN20 > CAG-826 > CAJOLV01. Next base: position 87,275 of record CAJOLV010000001.1, read on the forward strand.
ATTGTGTCACTATTATCATTTCCCGTATTTTTAGAATAGTTCAAAAACATACAGCGAGAAGTATCGTTATTAATGCTTTAGTGATTTTTTCAATTGTCTTTTTAGCCATCGGTGTTTTTACCACCCCATCAGATACGGAAACAGATATCCAATCCGTCATTCTCATTGAATGCGTAATTATTGCAATTATCTCATTTATTGAAGCGGCGGGATTAGTCTTCTCACAATTGAAACTTGATGTGCTGTTTAAAATCATTACTAATACATTCTCATTAGAAATCTTATTTGGTTTAATAACATTGATTGTTTGCTTTTCATTAGTCTTCCCAATGGTGGAGCCAGATATCAATACATTCCCAGACGCTCTATGGTATTGTTTTGCGGTTGTCACAACAATTGGATTTGGTGATTTTGCCGCGGTGACTTTAATAGGTAGAGTGTTAACTGTAATATTAGGTATATATGGTTTAATCGTTGTCGCGGTTATCACATCGATCATTGTTAATTTCTATAATGAAACAGCTGGGAAACACGACCAAAAAGAATTAAAAGAAATTCAAAAACAAACCGAAGAAAATCGCAAAAATAATAAAAAATAAGATGTTTTTGCAGGAAATTTAATTAAAAATAGATTATGCCATCACTAGTTATATTAAGTTTGTTTATTCCATTAATTGGCATTGCTATTCAAAGAAAAGAAGGTTTTTCAAAAGGTAAAGCTTTCTTATATGGCTTAATATCCGGTGTAGTGGAACCAATTTATTATTAATTGCTTTAGGATAAAGTATGAGAACAATATATTTTGCAGGTGGCTGTTTCTGGGGTGTACAAAAATACTTTTCATTAGTGAAAGGCGTTTTAGAAACCGAAGTTGGCTACGCGAATGGTACAAAGGATAATCCATCTTATCAAGATTTAAAAAAGGGATATGATGATGCTTCTGAAACAGTCAAAATCATTTATGATGAAAACATTTTATCTTTAGAAAAGTTATTAGAACTTCTTTTAAGAGTTATCAATCCATATTCAGTTAATAAACAAGGTGAAGATGAAGGGATTCAATATCGTACTGGTATCTATTTCATTAATCCAGAAGATGAAATAGTGGTAAAAGAGTATTTCAAAACCCACTTAATTAGTGATTATAAGATTGAAGTGTTACCACTTAAAAAATATTTCCTTGCAGAAGAATATCATCAAGACTATTTAAATAAAAATCCAACAGGGTATTGCCATATCAATATGGCGAAATTAAATCCTAGTGAAAGGAAATAATAAAAAATGCCTCAATATCGTTGTCCAAAATGTCATCAATTATTTGAATGGCCTAATAATCAATGTCCACATTGTGGAATTAAGATAACCATATCCGCTAACAAGGCAAAACCTTTATATTGTTCTAGTTGTGGCGAAGAACTATATGATGGAAAACAATTTTGTCCAAGTTGTGGATCTGATCAAAGCATTAAAGAAATAAATCAACCAGCAGTGGTAGAAGTCAAACAAGAAACAAGAAATAATGGCGCTACTATTGCCTCAACAATAACGGGATCAATTTCTGCCTATTTATCTGGTCTATCTTTATGGTTCTTTTATGTTTTTGGTTTTATGGGTTTTGCCTCTTTAATATTAGGCATCATTGCCACTATTTTAGGTGCTACTAATTGTAAAAGAAACAATAACGCTAAAGCGGGAATGATTTTAGGTATCATCTCTATTGTGATGTCAATTATCGCATTAATACTCTTTGCTGGAGTTATAGTGGTTTTGATTTTCTTACTTAAAAAATTTGAAGTAATTTAATTAACACTTAGTACTCAATAAAAGTATCAAAAACCCGCATTTTTCAGGATTTTATCCAAGTTTTGCGGGCTTTTTTAATTATTTATCAGGATTAAATCTTCTAAGTGGTAAGTATTTGAAAACTTGTTTTTGGTAATCTTTATATCTTGGATATTTACCACTCGAGACATTCTCGCCAAAGATGGAACTACCCATAAATAAGAGAATAAGAAGTAATGGTCCAACAAATGACCAATTAAAGATATAATAGTTAGTCATTCCAGCGCCTATCACAAATAGATATAAGCAAATCCATATAGCCTGTTCTGCTAAATAGTTAGGATGACGCATAAATCCCCATAACCCATTTGTGTTAAATCCTAAACAGGATGGATATGGCATTTCATCTAAAGTTTTTCCTTCGTTATAGAAGATTGCTCTAGTTTTGTAGAACGCCATTTGTTGTTCATCGGCGATAGCTTCAATGAGAATAAAGAATGTTGCTAATCCAGTAGCGAGGAAATCAAACAACCCTAATGGAGCGGTTGATTCCATAACCACTAATGACGGTAAACAAATCGCTAGCACTAAAGCGTTTTGATATAAGCTGATAAAAAAGAAATCAAATATGGCCCAAGTGAATCTATTATTAAGACCCTTCTTCTTTCTTAAGACTCGCCATCTATAATCTTCTTCACCAGTCCAGAATTTTAAACTATAAGCGCCTTTTCTAGCAAAATTAGATGTTAATCTGATAGCCCACAAAGTGACGATTATTGCATAAATAGTGGTTCTTGGATTAAAACCTGCTTTTCCGGCAATCACCCAAGTATAAGCAATTGGCAATAATGACCATAATTTATCCATTTGAGAGTTATTTCTTGATAATTCACCAACCACAAAACAATAAAGGACACTAGAACCACAGATGATACATAATATGATTAATGTGTCAACCTGATTCTCACTAAGTGATGGTGGATAGAAGATAATACTTAAAGCAGATAATGTAACCACAATAATCGCGGTAATAATTGTTGGAATGTACTTTTTCATAATTTTCTTTTACTCCATGGGGAAAATATTACAAGAATAAAAACTATTATTCAATTAGATAAAACCCTTTATGGTATGAACAAATAGTGAAATTTATAATTCGAGAACTGACAAACTAAATGCAACTTTATAGTCGAAAACTGCTTTCAGTTAGAAAAACCTCGAGAAAACTTGGTTATTTAAAATTTATTTAAATTTTTTTGTAAATTCAGCGTAACTTTATTTATAATAACTGCTAGAATGTTTCTCTAAAAAAGAAATATAGTGATTGAAAATGAAAAAAATTACCCTTAAAAATACAGCATTTATAGTTTCATGTTTTTCGGTCTCTCTTTTATTGGGAAGTTTTGCTTTTAAAAATAGCAAGAAAGCGCCTGTTAAAGTTGATGGCTGGGCTGGTGCTGGTACAGCATCTAATCCATATCAAATCTCTAGTCAAGATGATTTATTAAGATTCAAATATATTGTTAATGGCGAGAATGGCATGACAAAGAATACTGGTGCATGCGCTAAATTAATGAATGATATCCAAGTTACTGAAATGGATGCATTTGAAACCCCAATCGGCACTAACGTATCAGGTAGTGCATATACCGGAACATTTGATGGCAATGGTTTTACTATTAGTGGTGCAAATGGCCAATCTAGTTCAGATGATAGTGAACTTGGTTATGGTATATTCGGCGCTGTTTGGGGAGGGACAATAAAAAACCTTACACTTGCTTCTGGCTCCTTATATAACGGTTCAAGCACAATGTTTGGTGCTCTCGTTGGCGTTTTAGGCAACAGCTCTACCGGTGGAACAATTGAAAATTGTCACATTTCATCTGATTTTAAAATGGTTAGTTTCTATGAAACTTCAAATGGAGATTATAACATGGGTGGTATTGTTGGAAGAGTTCAAAATGGAAGCCTATGTTATGTTAGCAAATGTAGTAATGCTGCCGACCTTCAAGGTTTATATGGTAAAGTTGGAGGAATTACAGGCTTTTGTGAAGGCACAATAGAAAACTGCTATAACATTGGGAAAATCACAAATCGTGACACGGATGCTTATTCTCCATGTGTTGGAGGAATTACAGGCTATGCATATCAAACAAAGGTCATTAATTGTTTCAATTATGGTGAAATAACATCAAATGGTGTAAATGCTGGTGGTATTTCAGGCACAATATCAACATCTCAAGCCACATATTCAAACAACAAATATTTGAAATCTGGTAGTGCGACGGTTGGTATTTATGGCAAAACCGATAGCGATGCAACAGTCAAAAGTTTAACTGTCGATGAATTCAAAAAAAGATCTAGTTTTAGTGACTGGGCATTAGGTGATGTTTGGAGAATGGGTGAGAATTATCCTGTTCTTGGTAAGTTAGTCACCACAATTACATTAGATAATCAAAGTGCAACTACAGCAGGCACAACCACAATATACCAAAATAAGAGTGCGGGATTTTATTCCAATTCTGCATGTACAACTGCACTTACTACAACAGCAGGAATTACCGTTCCTCAAAAAACAGATTATTTATTTAAAGGTTATTACACAGAAACTAATGGACAAGGGGTCCAAATTCTTGATGAAAATGGTTATTTAGCATCAACTGCCGATTGTGATTATTTTACCGAAACAACTGCGACTTTATATGCTTACTGGAAAGAACCGATAAGTGATGTTGAAATTGTCGCAGGAACAGGTATTAAATCAGTTTATTTTGCTGATGCTGAAGACGCACAAAGTGGTGAAACAAGCGGATCTTATGCTGATGGGATGACTCTATACGGCTTTGCCGTATTAGATAAAGGTTATAAATCAGATGCGAGTTGGACTCTTTTATCTGGTGAAGCTGATACAGAGGATGCTTTATACCGTATTGGTTCCATAACTGTTGGTACAACTTCTTTTGGCACAATTGAGGCTGAAATTTATACTTACACAATCTCATATAATTTAGCGGGAGGGTCTGTTTCTTCTACTAATCCGACAATTTATACAATCTTTACTGAAACAATTACTTTAAATAATCCAACCAAAACTGGTTATGAATTTAAAGGTTGGAGTGGCACTGATTTAACTGGTGACGCTAATTTAACTGTCACCATTTCTCAAGGAAGTATTGGTAATAGAACTTATACCGCTAACTGGATTGCTAAAGAATATACAGTTACTTTAAACCATAAGAATGGCACTGATAATAGTGAAATTACAGTGACTTTTAATCAACCTATGCCAACTGTTCCAGTGCCAACAAGAACTGGTTATACATTTAATGGCTATTTCAACCAAGAAGGTGGTAGTGGTACTAAATTTATAAATGAAAATGGTGAATCAGCATCTAACTGGATTATTGATAATAATCGTACTTTGTATGCCTATTGGGTTGCTATTGAATACACTGTGACATTACAAGATTATGGTCAAGTAACAGTAAAATTTGATGCTTATTTCTCTACTATCGTCCCACCAACCGCACCAGATGGTCATCTTTTTAAAGGCTATTTTGATCAAGAAAACGGAAAAGGAAAATGCTATATCTATTCCGATGGTAGTGGCGCGACACGTTGGGATAAAGCATCTAATGACATCACACTTTATCCATATTATCAACCAACACAAGAATTTGTTGATGCTACTGAAGTAATGAGATTAATCGATGAGATTCCAGAACCATCATCATCTGATGAATATTTTGAAGCAGTCGATAAGGCGAGAGAGGCTTATGAGAAATTATCTCCAGAAGCCAAAGCTTATGTCGACGCTAACACAGGCAAAGATTATAACAATGTTATCGAAGAAAATATTTCTATTAGAGTAGTTGTCGGTCAAATCGAAGATATCGATGTTGTGACATATAATGGTGGTGTTAATGATTCACTAGACCTCATCGTTCTAGCGGAAACATCATATGATGATTTAACCCCAGAACAACAAGCACAAGTTGATTTAATTAACTATGACTCATTGGTCCATGTGAGAACTGTTTATAATCATGTTGATAGCACTGCTACAACAATTAAAGCCATTCCTACTCCAGCCGCTACTAGTGAATACTATGATGCAGAAACATCTTATGTTGCCTTAACAGAAGAAGAAACATCTGTTATTAATGCCGCGACAGATTATGATTATGAAAAAGTCTTAAATGACAATATCTCCGCGAAGAGAATGATTAAACAAATTCAAGAAATGGATGAACTCACCTATGGTGGTGGTAAAAATGACTCCTTATCTATTTTAATTAGATTAATCACTGAATATGGTAACTTAACCGCGGACCAAGCTAGTATTGTCCAAAGTGTGAACTATAGCACTTTATCAGAACGCATTAATTTCTATAACAAGATTGACCACGTTGGTGACTTAATCAAAAATATTCCTACTCCATCTACTGAAGATAGTTATTATCAAGCCGTAGAAGCCGCTAAAACAGCGTATTACGCCTTATCAGATGAAGAAAGAGCGTTATTAAATGCTTCACCTGATTTTGATTATGAAGGAACATTATTAAATCATCTCGCTGCTAGTGAAGTGATTCAACAAATCCAAGACCTCGGTAATATCACTTATGATGGTGGAGTAAATGACACGAGCACAAAGATTGCTGATGTGGAAGATTTATATAACTCTTTAACCGATGAACAAAAAGAAATGGTCCTTAATGTTAACCACGATGTTTTAGATCATGCCCAAGAACAATACGATGAGATTGAGCAAGCCATTCAAATAATTAAATCTATTGGTGATATCACCTTCGGTGGTGATAATGATTCTAAAGCTGCCATTGAGCAAGCTAGAAAAGTTTATGATTCATTAACTGATGCGCAAAAGGCAGTTGTTGATAGTTATCAAAACACCACTCAAGTATTAGAAGATGGTGAGCAAATCTATACCGTATTAGAACTTATTGATGAAATTGGCGAAGTTAATTATGATGACGATTCATTAGAGAAGATTAACGCTGCTAAAAAGTTCTATAATTCATTAACTGATGAACAAAAAGCCAAAGTTAGTAATGAAGTATTAGAGACTTTAACTAGTGCAGAAAAAGAATATCAACAAAAAGGTAAAGAAGATACTGCGACTCTCATTGTTTTAAGTGCTGTCACTAGTGTCGTAGTTCTCGGTGGAGGAGCTTTATTATTCTTCAAAAAACCTTTCTAAATTAGGTAATTAATCGTTATAAACGATTTTTATAAAAAGGAAATTAATAGTTATAAAGGAGATTTAACAAACTATGAAATTGAACTTTAGAAACAAACAATTATCAATAGTGGAACAAGTGATTAGCTATGTCTTTCTCGGATTGGCTCTCATCTATTTCATCTTATTGATATTTGGCAAATGGATCTTTGGAGCGGGTAGTGATTTCTATCGTAGCTTCAATATCTTCTCTAACGCTGGTGATGCCAATACTTGGATTAGGTTATTAAGCTACACATTCTTTATTTTTGGTGTTAGCCATATCATTAGATTATTACTCACGTTATTACTTTCTGTCTTAAAAAAGACTAAAGGCTTATTAACCATTGTTATTTCAGTGATTAAATACGCTGCTGTCCTAGTGTGGTTATTCTTTGCCTTATCCTCCTTTGGAGTGGACACAACCGTCATCTTAACAGGTATTGGCATTGTTGGTTTAATCGTTGGCTTAGCTATTCAACCTTTACTCGCTGATATCATCGCTGGCTTATTTATCATTTTTGAAGATGTCTTCAATATTGGTGATGTCATTGTT
>CAJOLV010000002.1 GCA_905235515.1 uncultured Bacilli bacterium
TGATTACTTCGGTCGGAAATTCCGACGGAAGTCATTTGTTCTAATTCGCCTTCGGTAAAAATATTATTAATGTGCTCAGTTATTGTTGAACGACTTTTCTTAAAAAGAATAGCAATTTCTTTCTGAGTAAGCCAAACGGTGTTTTCGTTCGGAGACACTTTGACATCAATTGATAGTTCGCAATCTTCGAACTTTACTATCTCATATTTCTCCATTCGTGGCCTCCTCTAAACTTCTTGCTAAAACGATTTCATCATCAATTATTTCACCGGTTTCTTTAAAGCCTCCTTTTTGAGGTGTAATTCTTCTTCTGAAACACCTTTTAATATTAAATTTATAATTTAATCTTTATAAAAATATGTAAACAACGAAGCAATTAAAAATATGTAAATATTGTATACAAATAAATGACAGTAATATTATTTTTAGATAAGCATTTTATTCTAAAAAACAATAATGTTATTATAAATACAATGAAACGTACTTTATGGTATAAAGACGCTGTGATATATCAGATTTATCCAAGATCTTTTTGTGATTCTAATGGCGATGGATTAGGTGATATCAATGGTATCATTTCCAAATTAGATTATCTAAAAGAGTTAGGTGTTAACTGTATTTGGTTATCACCAATTTATGATTCTCCACAAGAAGATAATGGTTATGATATCGCTAATTATAAAGATATCTATAAACCTTTTGGGACATTAGAAGACACTAAAAGAATGTTTGATGAGATACATAAACGCGGTATGCGTGTTTTAATGGATCTTGTCGCTAATCATACATCTAGTGAACATGAATGGTTTAAATCAGCTATCTCTAGTAAGGATAGTCCATATCGTGATTATTATATAATCAAAAAAGGGAGAAAAGGCGGTAAGAAACCACCCACCAATTGGACTGGCTTTTTCTCTGAATCAGCGTGGGAAAGAATCGGCGATACAGATGAATATTACTTACATCTATTTGCCAAAGGACAACCTGATTTAAATTGGGAAAATCCGAAAGTTAGACAAGAGATTAAAAATATCCTTAAATATTGGCTAGATATGGGAGTGGATGGTTTTAGATGTGATGTCATTAACTTAATTAGTAAAAGACAAGAATTTAAAAACGCTCGTCCTTCACTAGCGATTACTGGCAAACATAATTTTATTAATGGACCAAGATTACATGAATATCTCCATGAACTATATGTCGATGTTTTAAGTAAATATGACTCTATGACAGTGGGGGAAACTGTTTTAGATGAATTAGAAGATGTTCTTGCTTTAACCATTCCCGAAAGAGAAGAATTAGACACAACATTCAATTTTGAATGTTTGGATATCGACGCTTTATTTGGTGTGAAATATTTTAAAAACAAATTCCGTTTAAATAGATGGAAAAAAGTGATGTATAAATGGCAAAGTGGCTTATATAACAAGAGTTGGTCCACTTTAGTGATTGAAAACCACGATCAAAGAAGAAGTGTTGGTAGATTCAACACCGATGAAGGGGAATATCGTATTGTATCTGCCAAATCATTAGCGAATATGTACTTCTTAATGCAAGGCACCCCGTTCATCTATCAAGGTCAAGAATTAGCGATGGCCAATCCTCACTTTGAAAGCGTTGATGAATGTGAAGATGTGGAAATTAAAAATATCTATCGCTTATTAAATAAATATAAATTCTTAAAACTATTAGTCCCTAATAAGCGCGCGCTTGAATATTGTAGAGATAACGCGCGTACACCTATGTTGTGGGATGATAGTGAAAACGCTGGCTTTACCACTGGTACACCTTGGTTAGCGCCTAATAAAGATAAAAGATATAACGCAAAACAAGCATTAGAAGATAAGAATTCCTTATTTTATCATTATCAATCTTTAATTAAGATTAAAGGACGTTACCCAGTTATTAGAGATGGTGAATATGTCCCATTAATGATGAAAAATAAAAATATCTTTGCTTATAAAAGAGTGACTAATAAAGAAGAACTGGTGGTTATCTCTTCCTTCACTAAAAAAGAATTAAATAGAAAAGAATTAAAAGAATTTAAAGATTATCAGTTGCTTTTATCTAATTATCAAGATATCAAGGAATTCACCTTATTAAGACCTTACGAAAGTAGAGTTCTATATAAGAAAAAATAAAATGAATAACAAAAAAATGAATCCATTTCCGAATTCATTTTTGATTTGAAGAAGATTATTGCTCGTAATATGACCACATTGAGACAATGAGAACTTCATGATTATTAACTTGTTCTTTTAATGTTAAACCACTACAAAGAGATAGTCCAAAAACAATAGTGGATAACAAAGCTTTAGCTTTCATAATCCAATAATAATTCAATATCGGTCTAAATAAATATTAATAAAAAGCATTTTTTTGAAAAACGCTTTAAATAGATTTTTGCGATCTTTTTCTCTCTAATCCAGGACTAATGCCTTGTTCTTTTTTGTAAAAAGAAGCAAATTGGAAATAATCAGAAAAACCCACTGATTCCCCAATTTCATTTAATGAAAGAGATGTATTACATAGTAATCTTTTCGCGGTTTTAATTCTTTGTTTTGCAATATATCTTTTTGGAGACATACCAGTATATTCTTTAAATAACATTCTAAAATGTGATATGGAGTAACCAGACATATCCGCCAAAGAGGTGATAGTGATATTTCGCCCTATATTTTGTTTGATATATTGTTCGACATATTTCAAATCATCATTATTGTTCTCTTGTTTGGTATTGCTTCTAAATAAAGTCAAAAGAAGATTTTCTAATAAATTATTCATATATGGTTCAAAACCATATTTTTTGTTAGCGAATTCATCACATATTTGTTCAAGAATTAATCTAATACCCATTTTTTCATCTGGGATTTCTTTAAAAGAAAATGAATCGAGCTTTTCATCTCCATCATATGTGAATCCTACACACATAACTGAATTATCTTCTAAATGTAATTCATCATGTGCAACATTAGGCGTTATTAATATAAAACTATTAGGTCTCATTTTGATTGTAATTGGCTTTTCAAAAGATGCATCAAAGTCAAATGTCTGTTTCGCGTTTTGATGGACTCTATTATATTGCACATATACAGGTGAGTTCTCATAAAAAACTAGTTCATAACACGTATGTGAATGCGCAGGAACATAATGAAATTTGCCAAATGAATTATTCAAAACATAGACAATTGAAGGTTTGCTCATAATTGCAATATAAGCGTTTTTCACAAAAAAGTAAAACGATTTTTAAATATGATTATATTTGTGTGTATGAGAAAATATAGACATAGATAAGGCGTTTTTATGATAAGAGCTTTGTGCCCTAAAAGAAGGAAAAAGTTTTTTTCAAACAACACACAATTATTTTTCATTGCTTTAATGGGTGTGGTCTTTTTGGCTATATTTGCTTATGTCCCTTTATTTGGTCTTGTTCTCGCTTTTAAAGAAGGCGATAATCGCATAAATGTCTTACAAACTATTTTCTATGGTAAATGGGTTGGATTAGACAATTTTAAAGCAGTGTTTCAAGATTGGAGTTTCAAAGATGTCTTTATTAATACCATATCTTTAAACGCCATCATGCTTTTAATTAATTTTCCGGCGCCGATTATCTTTGCGTTGTTTTTAAATGAAATTAAACATAGGCATTATAAAAACGCCATTCAATCAATTACTATTTTTCCAACATTCATATCATGGATGAGTTTTGGAGGTATCTTTCTAGCTTTGCTAGATATGAACACAGGTGTATTAAATCCCTTATTAATTAAATTAGGGATTATTACAGAAAACACTTTGGTTAATTTCGGTGAACCACAATATTCCTGGGCTTTAATTATTATCACATCGTTAATAAAAGGTACTGGCTGGGGATCAATTATTTATACAGCCTCCATCAGCGGCATTAATCCAGAGATTTACGAATCGGCGGAAATGGATGGTGCAAAGCGTTTTAGAGTGATGTTCCAAATCACTTTACCAGCGATGATTCCAACCATTTTAGTTTATTTCTTGTTATCAATAGGTGGAATTTTAGGCAATAACTTTGAACAATTCTATGTTTTCCAAAACGTTGTTAATTTACCAAAAACTGAAGTTTTAGCGACATACTCATATGCGCAAGGTATTTCTTATAAGCGTTATTCCTTTGCGACAGCATTAGGTCTAATTCAATCAATCATTTCCTTATTCCTCTTGTTATCTAGTGACAAGATCGCTAAGAAATTAACGGGAAGGGGGATTTATTGATATGGTTAAATCCTTACATTACCGTAGACACTTAAAAGCCTGGAATTATCGTTTTAGACCTGGCGATATTCCAATTTATATCTTGTTCTTCCTCTTTGCTTTATTAACCATCTATCCATTCTGGTATGTCTTAGTTGGTAGTTTTTCCCACGGCACTGATTACCTCAATGGTGGTGTTTATTTTTGGCCAAGACAATGGACATTTAGAAACTATTTGTATATTTTGCTTGATAAACGTTTTTATTCATCTTTAGGTGTGACCATTGCTAGAACAGTTTTATCCACTGTTTTATCAACAGTCTTTACTGCGATGGTGGGCTATGCAATGAGTATTAAAAGCACGCCATATAGAAAAACAATGTATATCATCAACATCATTACCATGTTCTTTGGTGGTGGCTTGATTCCATATTTCATCTTATTAGTCAATTTAGGTTTCTATGATAACTTCTTAGTTTATGTTATCCCGGGCCTATATTCGACATTTAATATGATTATTTTCAGCAATTTCTTTTCAAGAATATCTAATGATTTGCGTGAATCAGCATTAATGGATGGTGCTAATGAATTCACCATCATATTTAAAATATATTTCCCGATATCAACACCGGTTTTCGCTACTGTCATGTTATGGACTGCAGTAGGCAGTTGGAACGCTTATTACGATACGATGTTGTATACATCAAGTCAAAATTTGTGGACCCTTCAATATTATTTATTAACGATGATTAAACAACTTAACGCCCCACCAGAATTGATGGGAAATGTTGATTTTGGTGAAGAGATTACCTCTACCACCGTTTCGGATGCCGCAATAGTGATATCAAGCGTGATTATTCTCGCGTTCTATCCATTAATCTTAAAAGCTTTCAAAAGAGGCCAAACTATGGGCGCTCTTAAGGAATAAAAAACTAGGAAAGGAGTTTTACAATGAAAATTAAAAACATCATTATTCTCGGAACAACCGCCATATTTGTTGCGGGATGTGGCCGAATGATGCCAGGTGGGGACACGATTGATCCAAGCAAACCAATTGAGATGTATTATCCAGACGAAGGTTATGCGGATGACAAAAGTGATTCCTGGCTACAAAGACAAGATGAAGAAATCACCATCAACTGGTATGTTGACCTTTCATCTTGGGGAACTGCTGCAACACCAGACACTAAAGTCGGTAAAAAGATTTATGAAAAAACTGGTGTCAAAATTAACTACATCACACCAGTTACAGATGACGGCAGTAAATTGTCCACAATGATTACTAGTGGAAAGTTACCAGATGTAGTCACTGTTGGTGCTGGTAGCGATACTCGTGTTCAATTAGGAGAAGGTGGATATACCTATCCAATAGAGGAACTCGCAAGAAGATACGCCCCATCTTTACTACCAAGATTAGATGAAGATGTTAAAGCATATTTCAAACAAAGTGATGGTTTTATGCATGCTTTACCAAATCACTTCTATACACAATCAGATTTAAAAGCTTATGAAGAACAAGAAGGTCGTAACTTGCTTTCTAATGGTGGAATGCTTTGTCGTAAAGATTATTTAGATGCTTATATGGCCGCTAATCCATCAGCGGATCCAACGACTCCAAATGGTTTTAAAGCAATGTGTGTTTGGGTGAAAAACACATATAGTTTAAGCGATGCTAATCCAACATTCTTATTAGATTCATTCAGCAAAACTGGTAGTAATGGTGTCTTGTGGTTACAAGAATATTTCTGCGTACCAAAAGAAGACGCCAGTGGCAAATTACTAAATATGAATGAGCAAGCTAGAAATAAAGAAGTCTATATGTGGTTAAACGACTTATATCTTTCCCACATTATTTCTTCCAGCAACTTTACAGCAGGTTCCGGAACAATTGGCACCTATATCGCTAATGGTTTACCATTTGCTTTTGTCGGAAGTCCACAATTATATACTTATGCTTTCAAAGAAGCATACCGTAAACATATTGAATATGTACCAGTGGTAATGACTAACAAAGATAAAGAAACCCCATTATTACGTTCGCTAGCGGGTAATGGTTGGTTGGGTTCTATGATTACAAATAAATGCGCTCACCCAGATAGAGTAATTAAATTATTTGACTATCTTTGGAGTGTTGAAGGTCAATCATTATTCTATGGCATTGAAAATGAAGACTATACATACTCAGTGCCAATCGGTGGAAGCGCTTCTAAAACTATTAAAGGTGAAACTAAAAATGTCACATATAAATATGGTTCTATTCAATATAAAGATGAAGTATGGCAAGACATCATTACTGAAGATGTCGGTAAATATGGCTTTGGCTATAGCAATATCTTTGTTAATCCAATGTATCCACGTTTAACATCTGATAAAGGTGAAGTGTTGAATTCCTTTGGTGCGTATATTGATTATAACGGTAAAGCCGCTTTAACTGATTTTACCTATTATAATGGTGCATTTGAATTCTGCCCAGATTCTTCTAAAGAAGAATATAACTCAATCATTAATAAATCAAATAATGTGACCAATTTGTGGGGCACATATTCAGCGAAGATTATTACCGCGACAAGTTCCTCTAATGCTTCAAGTATGTTTGATTCAACAGTGAGACAATCTCAAAGTATGGGTAGTCAAGAAGTCTTGAATTATAACCAAGAAGCTTTTAATAAGCATAAGACAAATCTTGGCCTCAGATTTGCTTGGCCAAAGAATGATCCAACTAGTTCTTATCATAATCTCCATGTCACATCAATTTATGGTAATACGTCATATCATTTAGAGATACCAGAGGAATTTAAATAATGATTAAGGTTATTTTAGACACTGATATTGCAGATGATATCGATGATGCTTTTGCGTTAGATTTTCTCCTCAAAAATAGTGACAAGCTAGAACTATTAGGAGTGGTCACAGTTTTTAAGAATGTCTTGGAGCGCGCTCAAATCGCGAAAAAAATCATTAGATTAAATGGAAAAGATATTCCTGTGTATATGGGTGAGAATAAGCCATTAAAAAACGACATATCCCATTTTGTCTATGAAAATCCCAATCATTTGCTTTCTTATAAATCTATTTTAGATAAGGAAAAAGTGGAATCGATGAATGGGATTGATTACATCTTAAAAACAATTAAAGAAAACCCACATCAAATTACTTTAATAGGCATTGGTCCTGCTACTGATATCGCTAAAGCGATACTAAAAGATCCAGAAACAATGAAGTTAGTTAAACAAATTGTTTTGATGAACGGCACAAATGATTTGAAACGTCTCTATGTTAAAGAGTGGAATGTCATGGTTGATCCAGAAGCTGAACAAATCTTATTTAATAGTGATTTACCAATTAGAACTATCCCTTTGGAAATCACTCATCAAACCACACTAACTGATGATGAATTAGAAATGGTTTTAAGAAGAGACAACCCTTCCTCTTTATATATTAATGAAATGTTAAAAGAGTGGATGGACGCGAATAAGAGAATGCCTGTTATGCATGATGCATTACCAATTTATTCATTAATTTGTGAAGATTGTTTCACATATGAAAAAGTAAGAGTGGAAGTTCCTCTTGAAGAAGATAAAAGAGGCTCATTATTACTTACATTAGATCCAAAGTCTAACAAAGAAGTCGCGGTCTCATTTAACCGTGAAAGCTTCATGAAATACTTTCTAAATCTATATTGACAAAGGAGGATACAGTCGAATTACGCTAATGTTTTTAAAAAATGTTGTTCAAAACAGTAGAAACAACTTAATTAATTCAAAACAAATAATCATTGCAAAGCAATGGAAAGGAACAAAATATGAGAAAGATTTATAAAGGTTTATTTGTTTCTCTATCAACAGTCGCGTTGGCAATGGGTGTTAAACTCATGCAACCACGACAAGAAATAGCAAAAGCTGACGCTCCTCAATATGAATTTGTGGAACAAGGCAACGCTATTGACTTTCATAACGACGAATTCAACGGAACAGCAAATTTAGCAACAGCGAATTACGCTGTTCAATCCGGTGATTTGTTAGCTATAGATATCGAAGGATTTAACAATTATGCCGTCTTTAAAATGGGTCTTAATGGCAGTTACATGGAAAATGGAACAGATTTTGTCGATCTCGATTCTAGCTCAACTATTAATGGATGGAAAACAACAACCCAATATGGGTATTGGTTATTCGCCACAGATGGAAGAGGAATCTTCTATGTTCCGTTGGCGGACTATTTCCCATCGGTTCAAACAATTACACAATTCAATTTAAAGTTTTCTGATAATAAATTAGAAAATATTACAATTCACAACGTGTTTATTACACAAACTAACACTGCAAGAAATGGTACATCCATCTTAGATGTGTTTGCTGCTGATGGTTCATTAAATAATGAAAAGGTGACATTAACTGATGTTACCGCAGTCGGAAGAAAATCTGCTAGAGGCTTCCAAACTAATAAATCATTATTTGGTAGCCCTGTTATTTTATCGCCAAAAACACACATTGAAATCACTCTTGACGATGGCATCAACGCTGATGGTGGATATTTTGCATACGATATGTCATATAATGGCGAATGGGTCTATTTTAAAACCGCTTATAGCAACAAAGCAGACGCATCCTTCAATGATAATTATTTTGCGACCGGAAAATCTCTTAGCAAACATGGACAACTAACATATGATCAATTAGTTACTCAATATGGTTGGTACTATTGCTCGTGGAATGTCACAGGAACAGTTTTAGAAAGAGTGCATACATCCACCGGTGAATTAAATAAAATTATCCTTGATTGTGATAATTTGTGCGATGGTGCTCAATTAGTATTAGGCAATTTCTACTATATTAGTGTTGATCAAAAAACAGTTACCCCATTAGTGGATTTCTCCACAATGAGTGATGAAGTGTTTGCGACAAAAGTAGTGGCAACACATAGTGAATCCCACGAAAAAATTGAAATTAGAAGAGCACCTAAAGAAATGAAAATCTTCTTCTTAGCAGATTCTGTTTCTGAAGAAGCAAAAGTGACCACAGATGGTTATGATTTCTCACTTGATCCAGTGATGAGAAATGGTCAACAAGTGAAATTCACTGTTGAAGAAAATGAAATTGGCTTATATGAATCAACAATCGATTATATCGCTCATGTCCCATGGGCAATCATTGATATCGATGGTACACAAGTTCATAACGACACAATGGAAGTTAACCAAGTTATCGTTAAAAATGAAACAAGTTTCTCTTCTACATATAACTACGCTTCACTTGAAGCAGTCTTAGCATTCTTAGATGCTGGCGTTGCAAAAGTTGGCTTTGACGCTAATAGTTATGAAGATTTAGTGGCGGTCAAGGCATTATATGATACTCTCCCAGCAGGCGTTAAAACTATGGTAGATGTTTGTTCAACATATGATCCATCAATCTATGATTTAACCAATAAAGCGACTGTGGAAGTTGAACACGCTGAATATACAAGAACTGGTTCTCCTATCGAACCAAATGTCGTTGTTAAATTAGGCGAACACACTTTAGACGCTGCAACAGAATATGATATCGAATTTGCAAACAATACTGCAGTTGGTACTGCTTCAGTCACCATCACATTTAAAGGAGTCTTCTCTGGAACAGCTCAAGGACAATTCGACATTATTCCAATTAAATATACAGTGAGTTTTGACGCTAATGGTGGCACAGGCTCCATTGATCCAGTTGAAAAAGATGAAGGGAGTAAATATCTTTTACCACAACCAACTGGATTAACTGCTCCAGAAGGACAAGAATTCAAATGTTGGAGAATTAATGATAGTGAATATGCTCCAGGTACAGAAATTACTGTCAACAGTAATGTTACAGTTGTAGCAGTTTGGAAAGATCAAGCTGTTGATCCACAACCAGAGCCACAACCAGAACCAGCACCTGCTAAGAAAGGCTGCGGTAGTAGTGTTATCGCTGCAAGCGCAATTGTTTCCTTGTTCTCAGTATTAGGCGTTGCCTTTATTAGTTTAAAAAAGAAACAATAAATTATAAATAAAGGGATGACCACTTATGTGGTCTCCCTTATAAAAATTATAGGAGGTCGACTATGAGAAAACAATTATTCTTTTTAACGACAATCTTAACTACTTTGACTGTTGCTTTAACAATTAACAACCGTATTGCTGCATTCGCAGAAGGAGAAGCTGGCTATATTGAAAAAAGTGATAGTAAAATGGCGGAAGACTGTTTTGAAATAGTCACTAATTCTCCATGGGTCAGTGGCACGAAATGGGAAATATCATTTTCCTCACAAGCCATTAATAAAGCCTATCTAGTCTTTGACTTTGATGTGACTTTAAGCAAAAACAATCCAGAATTAGTGTCTCGATTAGGACTTAATGGAAATTATTTTACTGGTCATGATGGTGAAAACTTTCATGGCTCATCAGGAAGCATTATGAAAAACTATGGGGATTGGTTTTTCCTAACCCCAGGAAGGAATCAATTATATTTACCGACTAATATTTTCTGTACTTCGATTACATCGATGGATAAATTTGGACTATATTTTGATACTGGTTTCGCGAATAGAAGCGGATCATCTTTAAATATATATGGTTTATATTTAGCGGATACATTTGATGAAGAATTAATGACTAATTACATCACTCCAAAGAATTATCAAGAACATGAAGATTTAATTACAAAAGTTGGTGTTACTTCTAATATATCAGTTGATAAAGTAGTGGGATCAATTAAAGGTGCATTTTTGTACGGTGATTATATCAACTCTTTATTGATGCATGTCAAATTTAGTAGTGAAGGTGGTAAAACCACAGAACAACCGGATGATTATGGATATATCACTGTTGATTTAGGGAGAACTGTGGATATCTCGTCAGATGAAGGCTTTGCCTTCAGCACATATGCTCTTGAAGGTGAAACCTATTTTAGAATCGTTTTAGAAGATAATAATCATCACTTCTATATGCCGGCATTTAATGGTGGAGCAAAAGAAGATGCTGGTTCTTATCCGATGATTAATGATTCGATTTTAATGGGCATTCTTCATTTCTATGGTGCTTTATTTTTAGAAGAAAAACAAAGTGGTACTGTTTATATTCCATACGATAAGTTTGTCGGTATTGATTATATGTTTGGGCAAACTCAAACCATTTCAAGCGAAAGAATTGCTAATATTAGCAAAATTCATATTGGTATGGATATGAAATATGGTTTAGGAAGAAATCTCGTTATTAATGAATTCGCTACTTGTAATAATGCTTCTAACTCAATTACATCATTAATAAGATTAGCGGATTTAAGCGAGACAGAATGGAATCGTGATAATTACAGTCAATCAACTAAAATTAGTTGTAACAACTCATCAAAACATCAGGGTAACTTTGTGCTTTCGGCTTTACCAGAAAACCGCGTTCCTGGCACTAAAGATCCGATTTCTATTGATGAATTAAATAATGTCATCGCATTAGCGAGAACTTTAAATGAAAAAGATTATACCTCAGTATCTTGGGCAACTTTAAAAACAAAATTAGAAAATGCAGAAAACATTGCTCAATATAGTGAACTATATGAACAAACCGACATCAACGAAGCTGTGAAAGGTCTTTTGAAAGCTATTAGAGGATTAAAATCAGCAGAAAAAGATGGTGGCGATGGCGATAAATCTAAGCAAGGTTGCCAAGGTTCAATTGTCTCAACAAGTATCATTATTTTCTCATTAACAATAACATCATTATTACTTTTAGCAATAAAAAGGAAGGAGAAATACAACCATGAAAAATAGTAAAATATTTCTGATGTTAGCTTCTTTAAGCTTACTTATTTGTGGTTGCGCAAATAAACCAGTGGACGATAATCAAGATAAAAAACCAATAGAGCCCGAAGAAGAAATAATAATTCCTGAAGGCTATGTCGCCGAAAGAGCAAATTCTATGTGCTTTGATGAAGGCGAATTAGACCAATTATATAATTATGCTCCATGTGTGATGGTGGATGGTCATGAAGCTCATGTTTATTACTGCACGAGTATGATTAGTGGTAAATCTGGTGCTGATGACCGTATCGGATATCGACATGGCATTAAAAAAGATGGTGTTTGGTATTGGGGACCAAAAAGTCTAGCTTTAGACAAAGGCGTGGGCAATGATGCTTGGGATAGAACTGATGTTTGTGACCCAGATGTTATCAGAGGTGAATTCCAATACAATGGTGAAACCTACAATTATTTAATGACATATTTAGGATGTTGGACACCTGGTAATTATGAAAATGCCTATGGATTTGCTGTTAGCAAAACACCAGCAGGACCATTTATTAGAGTGGATGGATTGTGCCCACTTTATGATTTCTGGGATTTAAACCCAGGATATGAATATAAAGGACACGATGATCCGGAAACAAGTATTTGGGGCTGGGGTCAATCATGCATGATTTCCTTAGATAAGAAAGGCAAAGTATTAGTGTTTGATACTGGCAGAAGCAAAACTGGTCAAACAACAGAATTATGGGACTTCTCTAATTTAAATAATCCACAAATGCTTTGGAGAAGTGAAATGAGTAATGTTGGTATAACCAACATGAATGGCCAACCAGACACAATATGCAATATTTCAATGGTGTACGATCAACGCTTAAAATGCTTCTATATGTTAAGTGATGTTCATCCATTTGATACCATGACCGTTCCTAATAATCTTCCAACAGAAACAAGAATCACAATGATTAATGATTTTGGTAGTGAGACTATGGGAGATTGCTTTAAAAACTTAAAAGCGACTTGGGCAACATTAGGTTCTATTGGGCCGGATAATACCGGATTTCCAAAAAATAGTAATACATGTTTTGAAAGAGATCCTTATGGATGGATGGTTAATCCAGAGGCTAACTCTATAGATATTCTTTATTCTACAGTGCCAGAAGGTGTATCTAAAAATTGGATTTTCTCCTTTAGAATTTATAGAATAAAATTTGAGTTTTAAGAGGTAATAAGCGTATGAGGATGAAAAAGACAAGAATCACCAAAAATGATCTCAATCGTTTAATTAAAAATCACAATCAATTAATTAAAAAAGATTTAGAAAACCGCAAACAAGAAAAACTCGCGCCTGAAGGATATTTAATATCCTTGAATGAAGTGAATAAGGTTTATCCAAATCACGTTCAAGCAGTTTATGACTTTTCCTTAAATATCAAAGAGAATGAGTTTGTTGTTTTCGTCGGTCCTTCTGGCTGTGGTAAATCCACAACTTTAAGAATGATCGCGGGTTTAGAAGATATTACATGTGGTGATTTATATCTTTATGGTCAATACGCGAATGATTTATTACCGAGTGAAAGAGATGCAGCGATGGTTTTCCAAAGCTATGCCTTATATCCAAATATGACAGTTTATGATAACCTCGCTTTCTCTTTAAAGGTCAAACACACGCCAAAAGCGGAAATATACGAAAAAGTGATGAATGCGGCAAAAATTCTAGAAATTGAAGATTATCTAGATAGAAAGCCATCGGCATTATCTGGTGGGCAAAGGCAAAGAGTGGCTCTTGGTAGAGCGATTGTCAGAAACGCAAAGGTCTTCTTAATGGATGAACCTTTAAGTAACTTAGATGCAAAATTAAGAATCTCAATGCGTTCAGAAATCGTTAAGCTTCACAAAAGAATCGGTGCGACAACAATTTATGTGACACATGATCAAACTGAAGCGATGACTATGGCGGATCGTATTGTTGTAATGAACAAAGGTTATATTCAACAAATCGGCACGCCTAAAGAAATCTTTATGAAACCAAAAAACTTATTTGTCGCGACTTTTGTTGGTTCACCAACAATGAACATTTTAAAAGCCAAAACAGTGGGCAAAGAATTACTTTTTGACAATGGTTTTAAAATGGAATTAGGAACTAAAATCCCACAACTAGTGAAAAAGTCATATGACGATGAAAAAGCAAACATTATTAAATCTATTGAACAATTAGAAAAAGAGATTGAAGAAAGAAAAGTTTTACTGAGTAAACCATCTTTAATCAAGGCTAGACATAAGTATTACTCCAAGAAGATTAAGATTAATAATCAATTAATGACTCTTAATAAAAATCTTGAGTTTGAAAACGCCAAAGAGAATCCTAATATAGATAGCGTTAAATCAATTGAATCTTTGATTGAGCAAAATAAGGCCCTTTTAGAAGATTTAGAACGCAAACAAGAAAATATTGAACAAGATACTACAATTCCATTAATTAAAGGCGATAAGTATCAAAAAGCGTTGAAAAACGATACTGAACTAAATATTAGTTTGATGGATTTAGCAAACAAACAAGAAGAATTGCAAAAAAACAATGCTTTGCAAAGTGAAGAAGAAATTGAATTATTATTTGGTATTAGACCAGAAAATATTGTTGTTTCTCTAGAAAAAACGAAGGATTCATTTGAAGTAGAAGTTGACTATTTTGAACTCTTAGGCAATGTTTCAAATATCCATTTTTATATCGGTGGGCAAAAAGTTATTGCTTCTTTAACCTCAAAAATTGAGCTAAATGTTGGCGATAAAGTTTATATTAAATTCGACCAAGAAAGAATGCATTTATTCAATGCATCAAATGAAAAATCCATCGATTTGTAATATGAACAATTTAATTCGCTTGATATTTATGTCATCAATGTTATTGTCCATTACTGGTTGTGGCAAAAAATGAATCAGAGAATGATATACCTATTATTGATGATGGATTAACACTGGTGGATGTTGTATTTATTTCAGGACAAAATAACGCAGTCGATTGTTCTCATTATGAATATATTCCTAAAATTGTAAGCCAAAAGAAATGTGATAAATATTTACTAGGAGCAGTGGATATATATCATTATGATTCCGCTTTTGAAATTGATTTAGGCCATTATTTTGCAGCGGAATTCAAACAGTTCCTAACTAAATAAAATATTATGAGTTAAAAGGGGCCAAAATGCTCCTTTTTTAGTTTTATTAAAACATTTTTCTAGAATCGCATTTTTTAATCTTTTATTTTTTAATACCTGTGGTATCTTAATAGTGGAAATTAGTTAAATAGGGGTATATTTTATGAAAGATAATGTTGGTGTCTTAATGCCAGTTGCCTCACTACCTGCTAACCATGGCGTTGGTGATTTTGGTAAGAACGCTTATGCATTTATTAAATGGTTAAAAAAACATCATTATAAATATTGGCAAATCCTTCCTTTAAACCCATTAGGACCAGGAAATTCCCCATATATGTCAACTTGTTCTCAAGCAATTGATATTAGATATATATCTTTAGATATGCTTGTCGAAGAAGGATTATTAAGTCGAGTCCCACATTTCCAATCTAAATCCACATTTATCAAATATATGGATGTCTTAGATTTTAAACGTAAGTGGTTATATAAAGCTTATAAAAAATTCTTAAGAGGACCATTAAACGGTTTTAAAAGATTTAAGACTGCGAATAAGTGGGCGGTCTATTATGGCACCTATCTCGCTTTTAAAGGAAAGAATGATAATAAGATTTGGAATGAATGGCCAAAAGAAGAAATTACATATTTTGATAAACATAACACCGCGCCTAAGAGATATTTAAAAGAGATTAATTTTGAAATCTTTATGCAATATATTGCCCAAAAACAATGGAATAAATTATGGGCATTTGCCCGTAAGAAAGGCATCCAAATTATCGCTGATTGCCCATTCTATGTTGGTATTGATAGTGTTGATTGTTGGCTACATAAAGATCAATTTTTAATGGATGAAAAATATAATCCAACAATGGTTAGTGGTTGCCCACCAGATGCCTTTAGCGATGATGGACAATTATGGGGCACACCAATATTTGACTTTGAGAAAATGAAACTAGATGACTATTTATTCTTAGTAGAAAGAATAGGTTATTTATCTCAAACATGTGATTTATTAAGATTAGACCACTTTAGAGCGTGGGACACATATTGTGTCATTCCGGCAGAAGACAAAAACGCCAAACGTGGTGAATGGAAAATTGGTCCACGAACTGATTTCTTTAAAGCCTTATACAAAGCCTATCCAAACGCTCATTTGATCGCCGAAGATTTAGGAGACTTATTCCCAAGCGTTCATGAATTAAGAAATGAATTAAAACTACCGGGTATGTTTATCGTGGAATTTAATATCTTTGATTATAATCAAGAATCAAATGAAAATCAGATTGTCTATCCTGGCACTCATGATAATCAAACCTTATATGGATGGTATAAATCATTAACGGAAAAAGAAATCGCTTTTATTAATAGAAGATTAAATTATCCAAGAAATCTCTATAAAGGAATCTTTGAATATATCTGGAACGCAAAGAGCTTAATGACAATCTTTGCTTTACAAGATTTATTGAAATTAGATGATAAAGCAAGACTCAATTTACCAGGCACAATTGGAGAACCAAACTGGTGTTGGAAACTCCCAGATATGTCTTGGATAAAGAAGGTTAAATACGGACAATAATTTTTATGGAAATTAATTCCCTT
Organism: uncultured Bacilli bacterium; assembly: GCA_905235515.1. Classification (GTDB taxonomy): domain Bacteria; phylum Bacillota_I; class Bacilli_A; order RFN20; family CAG-826; genus CAJOLV01. The sequence goes on from CAJOLV010000002.1 coordinate 16,722, forward strand.
TGCAAAGGCTATCGCCAATTTAATGAAGATGCAGTCCTTGTCATTAAAGACCATCTTTTTGTCGTCATTGATGCGGCGACAGGATTAGGGGAAAAATATTTTGAACCAAGCGATGGAGTGTTTCTCACTCAAGAATTAAAAAGAGAAATATTAAATCTTTATAACACTGGCAAATTGAACGCTAAGAATTTCACTAAAGAGATGAATCTCATTAGCAAAAGAATTTATCGTAAATTTATTAAAGGACATCGCAAAGAATTAACGGAGAGGTATCAATTTCCAAATGCCTCAATCGCGATATGCTATATCGATATATGTGATGTTCATATCTTCTCCATAGGAGATACTTCATCATTTATTAGATTTAAAAATAACAAAACGAGATATATCTCTGATAGAAGTATCCCTATCTTAGATAGGAAGACTGCCGAACAAGGTATTAATATCTTAAATGGATTAGATATTTTAAAAGAGAATCGTAATAAATTAAATAGAAGAGGTAGAAAGCCTTCATTTGGTTTATATAAAAATCCAAAACTAAAATTCAAACACGAGTTATTTGATATTAGAGATTTATCAGAAGTCTATTTATGTAGTGATGGCTATTATGAGGCTTTTAATATCTTTAAGATTTATAAAACTAGAAGAGAATTATTCAATGTTAAAGTAGACTTACAAGATGTTTATAAAAATATCCTTAAATACGCAAGTAGTGATCCAGACTTAAAAAAATATCCACGGATTAAGTCAGTGGATGATATATCTGCTATAAGAGTGGTTTTCTAAACATACATTTGTAAAAAAATACAATATTTTCAGTGATAATATAACTTAAAAATGCAATAATCTCGCCGGTGAAAACTGGTGGGATGCGTTTCTCTCATTACCTTTTTGCACTCGTAAGTAGGTGATTGAAGCCCTTGATAAGCTAATGGAAGAATATTAAAAGCTTTAATTATTTTTTGGTGAATGTATATTTGATATACCTCTTATAAGGTTGAGTATAAACTTTTCTTTTTAAGAAATGGTCTTGTGGTTCAATCGCTAAACCTTTATAAATTTCATCCTTGGTGTTGACCATTAAAACATCATCTGGATAGTTATAACTATATAATTGAACGGTTTCAAAATCACTTTCGATTTCTACGCGATATTTATTACCTTCCAATACAATAAGTGGATCATCTAAAACTAGGGAATGGTCAATGCCGTTAGATTTATGGTCTTTCAGGAACGGATTATCGATATCAAACATCACTTTCTTTAATTTATTAAAGTCTAAACAAGATGGTAAATCTTTTTCCTCTAATGGAATTAAATCTTCTTTTCTAGAATCAATATAACGATGAGACTTAATTTGTAGCGATAATTCTTTTAATGAAGATTCTCCTAAACAGAAATAGGAGTGATTAGTTAAGGCAATAGGAATTGGCTTTCTTGGAGTAGCGGTAAATCTCACTAGGATAGAAGTGCCATTTAATTCATAAACTACTTGATATAAACAATCCTTTTCCACTAATGAAAAAGAAATGCCATCGAGTTGTAAATTATATTGCCACTCTTTGGTGGATAAACCATTATGCCCTCCATGAAGGGTATTTTTGCCCTCATTGCTATCGTAACTAAAAGTTAATCCATCAATGGTTAATTGACCATTTTCAATCCTATTAGCGATAGGACCAATAGTTTTTCCATGATATATCTTTTCTAAAAGATAATCTTTTTCTTTTTTAGGAGTAACAGTTAAAATATCTTTCCGATAATAAATAGAATAAATAGAAGCACCGAGCGTGCAAAAAGTGACCTTTAAACCATCTTTAGTTTTTAAATCAATCAGTTTCATACCATAATTATAGGGTAAAAAAGAAAAACAAGTATAATAAATATTATAAAAATAAACTTGTGATATACTTTTAATTTAATTAAAGTATACTTGGGGTTATAGGAGGCTATTTATATGGCATTTGGGTTACTATATGACTTCTTAATGGGCCAATGCATTGAAGCGCACAATTATTTCGGTGCCCATTTTAACGAAAATGAAAAAGGTGAAAAATTTGTCACTTTTAGACTATACGCTCCAAGTGCAGATGATGTATCAGTTATTGGCGATTGGAATAATTGGGATGTCACCGCGAATAAGATGAATAAAATCGATGACTGTGGAGTTTGGGAATGTACTATTTCAAATCTAAACAATTATCAATGTTATAAATTCCATTTTAGAAACGCTCATGGTGAATATGTTGATAAAGCTGACCCATACGCTTTCTTTAGTGAAACTAGACCTGGCACATGTTCTAGATTATTTGATAATCGTAACTTTGCTTGGCACGATGATCCTTGGCTTAAACAAAGAACTCGTAATTTTGATAAACCAATGTCTATTTATGAAATGCATTTAGGTTCTTGGTATGGTAAAGCCGCTGATGGGCATATCTTATCTTATGAAGAAATCGCCGATCAATTAATCCCATATATTAATGGCATGGGTTATACCCATGTTGAGATAATGCCAATCGTTCAACATCCATTTGATGGCTCTTGGGGTTATCAAGCTGTTGGCTTTTATTCCATTGATTCAAAATATGGAAATCCATTCCAATTAATGAGCTTAGTCGACAGACTTCACCAAGCTGGAATTGGCGTGATTATTGACTTTGCACCTGTCCATTTTGCTACTGATAAATGGGCTTTAGCGGAATATGATGGCACCTATTTATATGAATATAACAACGAACATCGCGTTTCTCCATGGGGAAGCTATCAATTTGATTTAGGAAAAGATCCAGTGAGATCATTCTTAATGAGTGCGATGAATTATTTTGTCGACTATTTCCATTTCGATGGTATTAGAGTAGACGCAGTGAGCAATATCATTTATTACAATGGCGACTCATCTAAAGGTGAAAATAGTGGGGCGGTCGAATTTATCAAGAGATTAAATGGCAAAATGCATATCGCTCACGATTCAATTATGATGATTGCCGAAGACTCCACAGCTTTTTCTGGCACGACTAGACCAATTGAATATGGTGGTTTAGGCTTTGATTATAAATGGGACTTAGGTTGGATGAATGATACATTAAAATATTACGCAACTGACCCAATTTATAAAAAATATGACCACAATAAATTGACCTTCTCAATGGCCTATTTCTACGCCGATAATTTTATGCTCCCATTATCACACGACGAAGTCGTCCACGGTAAAGGGACAATTATCAATAAGATGTGGGGCGATTATAACAATAAGTTTGCTTTGTTACGTAATTTATATACCTATCAATTCGGTCACCCAGGTAAAAAACTCAACTTTATGGGTAATGAATTAGGGACTTTTGATGAATGGAATGAACAAAGAGGCTTACAATGGGATTTAAAACGCTTCCCAATGCATGACTCTGTCACTCGTTTAGTGAAAGATTTAAACTTCATTTACCGCGCTTATAAACCAATGTATTTTGAAGAACATAACCCCGTTCATTTCAATTGGTTAATGGTTGATAACGCTGATCAAAGTGTTTTTGCTTTTGAAAGAGAAGTAGATGGTGAAGTATTAGTCTTTGTCTTTAATATGACCCCAAATTATTATGAATTTATTAATATTCCTCTTTTACATGAAGGTAAATATGAGGAAATCTTAAACACTGATAAAGATGTCTATGGTGGCGCAAACCAATATAATGGTTTACCTTGTGAGACTCAACCTGGTTCCTTTGAAGGAAAACCATACCATATGACCATTAAATTAGGCTCTCTAGCGGCCTGCATCTTTAAAAAAGTGAAAGATGAATCAGAGAAGAAAGAGCCTACTAAAAAGACGACAAAGAAATAATTATTTCTTAACATATATAAGGAGAGAACTTTATGTTTGAAAACACAAAATCTTTTAAAAGTGAATACACCAAGAGAATGTTAGAGAGATATGGTGTCTCTGTCGCAGAAAGCCATATCACTGAAAGATATGAAATCTTAGGGGAAATGGTGAGAGATTACGCGAATGTGAACTGGAAAGAAACTCACCATGATACCGTGCAAAAACAAAAGAAGACTTTAATCTATTTCTCAATGGAATTTTTAATTGGTCGTTTACTCATTAACAATATGCAAAATATGGGTATCTACCAAGTGGCAAAAGAAGGACTAGAAGAATTAGGTTTAAATATCCACGATTTAGAAGAACAAGAATCTGATGCTGGTCTCGGTAATGGTGGTCTTGGTCGACTCGCCGCCTGCTTTTTAGATTCAATTGCCTCTTTAGGTTATATTGGTCATGGTAACTGCATTAGATATCAATATGGATTCTTTAGACAAAGAATTATCGATGGTAAGCAAAGAGAATTCCCTGATCAATGGCTCACCAATGGAAATGTTTGGGAAGTAAGAAAATATAAATACGCGCAAGAAATCAAATTCTATGGTTCTCCAGAAACCTATATGAAACCAGATGGTTCTTATGGAATAAGAACAAAAGATGCAGTAATCGTGAGAGCAGTTCCATATGATGTGCCAGTTGTGGGCTACCGTAACCATCAAACTAATACATTAAGACTTTGGAACGCTGAACCAACCGCTCACCATTTACCAAAGAACACTTCTTTTAATGATTATTTAAATTTCTTAGAAGAAATGTGCTATGGCTTATATCCAGATGATTCTACTGAACATGGAAGAATCTTAAGATTAAGACAACAATATTTCCTCGTGTCCGCTGGTTTACAATCGGTGTGTCAAAGTTATTATAAACACAAAGGTTCTTTGATCGGTTTACACAATAACTACGTTTTCCAATTAAATGATACCCATCCAATCTTAGCTATTCCAGAACTCATGAGAATCATGATTGATGAATATGAAATGGAATGGGATGATGCTTGGAATGAAGTTAAACAATGTATGGCGTTCACTAATCACACTGTCATGCCAGAAGCTTTAGAAAAATGGCCAGTCATGTATGTGCAAAATTTAATTCCACGCATCTATATGATTATTGAAGAAATCAATCGTCGCTTTAATATTGAAATGAATGAAAAAGGTGTACCGGAAAGCGCAAAATGGGCGATGAACATCATTAGAGATGGACAAATCCATATGTGTAATTTAGCGATTTACACCTGTTTCTCTGTTAATGGTGTTGCAGCATTACACACAGAAATCATTAAAAATGTCACCTTTAAAGATTTTTATAATTATGTGCCTGAAAAGTTTAATAATAAGACAAACGGTGTCACTCACCGTAGGTGGTTATTAAACGCTAATCCGAAATTAGCCGAATTAATCTCTAGTAAGATTGGTGAAGACTGGATTAAAGATATGGAAAAAATTAAAGCGTTTGAAAAATACGCGGATGATAAGAAAGTCTTAGATAAACTCATCGATATCAAATTAGAGAATAAGAAAAAATTGGCTAAATATATCTTTGAACATAATGGAGTGGAAGTGGACATTAATTCCATCTTTGATGTGCAAATTAAAAGATTACATGCTTATAAGAGACAATTGATGAATATTTTCCATATCATCTATCTCTATCAAAGATTAAAATCTGATCCTGAATTTAAAATCTATCCACGAACATTTATCTTTGGTGCGAAAGCCGCCCCAAGTTATGTCTACGCTAAGAAAATCATTGAATTAATTGTCGCAGTCGCTGATGTTTTAAATAATGATGAAGACACCAACAAATACTTAAAAGTAGTTTTCTTAGAAAACTATGGTGTCACGTTAGCCGAAAAGATTATTCCAGCCGCTGATGTTAGTGAACAAATCTCTACCGCTGGTAAAGAAGCTAGTGGTACTTCCAATATGAAATTTATGATGAATGGGGCAATTACTTTAGGAACAATGGATGGCGCCAATATTGAAATTGTTGCTAATGCTGGTAAAGATAACGCTGTCATTTTTGGCTTAACAAATGATGAAGTGGAAGAACTCAATCGTAACGGTAGTTATAATCCATGGGATATCTATAATTCTGATTTTAGAATCAAGAATGTTTTAGATAGTTTGTTCCATGGTGAGTGGTGCCACTACAAACAAGATAAATTCTCTCTCATCTTTGATGAGATTATGAACCATAGAGATCAATACTATATCTTAAAAGACTTTGATAGCTATGTGGCCGCTCAAGAAAAAGTTGAAGAATTATATCAAGATAAATATCATTGGGCCAAGATGGCGTTAATTAATATCGCTAATAGTGGATTCTTCACTTCTGATCGAACCATTGAACAATACGCGACTGAGATTTGGGAATTAAAGAAGGCGAAATAATTATGGCGATTGAATTACAAGAATTATTTGCAGCGCAAGCAAAGCTTGATGCGAGAATTGCACACGATCATAACGTCACCTATGCCTCTACACGCGATAGACGCGTTATGGCGTTAATCGTGGAAATCGGAGAACTCGCTAATGCGACTAGATGTTTTAAATACTGGTCTAATAAAGGTAGTGAAGAAAAAGAGGTTGTTTTAGATGAATACGCGGATGGATTACATTTCTTCCTCTCATTAGGCATTGATATTAAAACAAGTAAAAATGTCTATCACATCACTAAACATCAAGATGATTTAACTAAGCAGTTCCATCTTGTTTATCACAATATTGATAACTTCTATAAAAAACAAGATGATAAGAGCTTTATTAAAGCATTCCAAAGCTTTTTCAACTTATTACCATTATTAGGCTATCGTTGGAACAGTTTAAAAAATGCTTATTATAAGAAACTACAAGTCAATTACGATAGACAAAATAATAATTACTAATACTACAATTTAACTTGAAACGCACTTCCTTTTAGGAAGTGTTTTCTTTTTTATCATAAAAAGTTTTAGAAGAAAAAGAAGCGTTTCACCCATTATCTGATAAAACACTTCTAATTAATTAATTGATCAATTTCATCTTCAGAATAGACATTAATACCGTTTTCTTTTAATAACTTCGCGGTTATTCCCATTCCATCGATAAGTTTATCGGAGAAAGTGCCATCGTGGATGTGATGAGTGCCACAAGAAGGGCTTCTTTCTTTCAAGACAGCAATTTTGATTTTAAGATAGAGGCAAAGCATTAATGCTTTTCTCGCTCCCCATTCATATGCACGAGTGACATCTTCGCCATTATCCATAAACACTCCCGAATCTTTAATCTCACTAGGATTCCTTGGTGTCGGTAAACCGCCCTCAACTTCAGGGCAGAAAGGAATTAATTCGTATTTATCTAATAATGATTCTAATTTAGGCGATAAATTGTTGCCTCCGTTATATTTACAATTATCACCAACTAAACAGGCTGAGATTAATATCTTTTCCATAACTATTCTTATTTTACGTATCATATATATGATAATTCAAGGTATAATATCAACATGGTTTCTTCATTCATCTATACCCGTGAAGGGCAAAATTATCCAGTGACAATAACTAGAAAAAGAATCCGTTCAATTAGATACAAATATCGCGATGGAGGATTTGTTATTTCTTGTAGTTATTTAGTGAGCAAAGAGAAGATTGTTCAAGGGTTGGATAAGTTCTTTGATAGGTTAACAAAAGAAAACCCACATCACAGTGGCTTTACCGACACTTATGTCTATTTATTAGGGAAGAAAATTCCTATTGAAGAAGAGGGCAAAATCAACTTTACAGATGGTAGTCAACTCATTTATGAAGATAAAGAAGACTTAAAAAAGAAACTGAAAAAATGGTTTTTAAAATATATTACATATCGTCATAGACAATATGAAAAAACTATGAAAACTTATGAGAATAAAGTGAGAGTGAGAGATATGTATACTCGTTATGGATCTAACTCAATTAGTAATAAAAGCATTACTTATTCTTTAATACTTATGCATTATTCTCCAGATGTCATAGATTCAGTCATTGTCCATGAATTAGCCCATTGTTTTGAGACGCATCACGATGAAAAATTCTATAAAATAGTGAAGAATTACTGCCCAAATTACGATTATTTACATGATAAATTAAGAAAAGGAGTGTACTCAGATGATTAACTATATTAACTCAAGAACTAATCAAAAAGTGGTCCATGCCTCAAGGCTCAAAGATAAAAAATATATCAAAGAATATAAAGAGTTTTTAATCGAAGGAGTTAAATCACTAGAGCTCGCAATTAAATCAGGTTTAGTCAAAGAAGTATTTACTTTAAAAGAACTTAAACTTCCTTATAACATTCCTCAATATTTAGTCACTCCAGAAATCATTGAAAAAATCTCCATTAATCAAAACCCAGAGGGTGTAGTTACAGTATGTCAATTAATACCAGAAAAGAAACCAGAAAAATTTAATAAAGTAGTGTATTTAGATGACATCTCTGATCCCGGCAATATGGGTACATTAATTAGGACTGCTTTAGCCTTTAATTATGACGCTGTTATTCTTTCAGATAAATGTGTTTCAATCTACAACCCAAAGGTTGTCGCGGCCTCTAAAGGAGCAATATTTTCTATTCCAATTTTAACTGGCTTCTTAAAAGACTTTAAAAAAGACCATAAAGTCATCGCTTCGACATTATCCGATAAGACAATTCCACTAGAAAAATGCAAAAAAATAGAATCATTTATATTAGTCTTGGGGAATGAAGCACATGGAATTTCTCAAGAAGTTATTAAATTAAGTGACATCTTTGTAAAAATCCCGATCGATAATATTGATTCATTAAACGTCGCTGTGGCGGGTGGAGTGTTAATGTATTACTTCAAGTAAAGGTTGTTATTGTAAACAATCTTTTTTTGTTTCATAATAAATATACCCCCACGGGGTGTAGGTATACTATTATGGACAGAAATGAAATTAAACATTTATTAGATATTGTTAAAGGTCAACTTAATGGCATTAACAAAATGCTTGATGACGGAGTTTATTGCATTGATATCTCCAATCAATTACTCGCTTCTATCGCATTATTAAAAAAAGCTAATGTTGTTTTGCTCGACCAACATTTAAAACATTGTGTTTTGAACGCTCCAACAAGAGAAGAAAGAGAAGAAAAACTGGCGGAGATTTCTAAAGTTATCTCTAAAGTCATGTAATTATGAAAAAGAAATATAATGTCACCGGTATGAGCTGTGCTGCTTGTGCAGCACATGTAACAAAAGCGGTGAATGATTTAGATGGTTATACCTGTAATGTTTCTTTATTAACTAATTCCATGGAAGTGTCTTCTGAATCCGAAATAAACGATCAAGAAGTAATTAACGCTGTTATAAAAGCTGGTTATGGAGCTTCTATTTATCAAAATGAATATTTAGAAAAACAGAACAAGAAAGTTAAAGGGAAAAGAATTAGTCTAATCGTTTCCATTGTTTTGATGGTTTTAATCATGTATATCGCTATGGGACATATGATTAATGCTTTGCCATTCTTTTTAACTGGTGACTATGTTTATATCAATGTTTCCTTACAAATAGCTTTAACCATTATCGTGATTATTTTAAATTTCCATTATTTCACCAGTGGATTTACTAAGTTAGTGAAATTAAAACCTAATATGGACACTCTGGTGGCCTTAGGTAGTTTTATTAGTTTTAGTTATTCATTAGTTAATTCCATATTAATTTTTATTAATGTTTCAAAAGGAAATATGGAAGCTGCACACGAGTTACATCATCATCAATTATATTTTGATTCGGCGTCGATGATTTTAACCTTAGTGAGTGTTGGCAAATTCTTAGAAGGACTAAGCAAAAAGAAAACCACAAAAGCATTAGATGAATTAATGGATATGGTCCCTAATTCTGTTCTTAAATATGATGGAACTTCATCAAATTTAGTTGCTTTAGATTCAATACAAATTGGTGATGTTATTGAAATAAGACCATACGATGTCATTCCTTTAGATGGAGTAGTTATAGAGGGATCCTCATTAATCGATGATTCTAGTATTACTGGTGAATCTTTATTAAAAGAAAAGAGCGTTGGTGATGAAATCATCTCTGGTAGTAAGAACCAACAATCTACCTTATATTTAAAAGTAACGAAGAATAAAGAAAACTCCACAATTAATCAAATCATTAAAATGGTGGAAGAAGCCTCATCATCAAAGATGAAAATTGAAAAAATCGTCGATAAAGTAGCATTAATCTTTGTTCCAACAGTGATTGGAATTGCCGCTATAGTGTTTGTTATCTGGATGATTATTACAGGGGGCAATTTCAACTTATCTATTAAATTTGCTATCTCAGTTTTAGTGATTTCTTGTCCTTGCGCTTTAGGTTTAGCAACCCCACTTTGTGTGATGGCGGCGGCCTTAAAAGCAAGCAAAAATTACATTTTAGTGAAAGATGCGGAAGTCTATGAAAACCTTTCTAAAGTTGATGCCATAATGTTTGATAAAACAGGCACAATCACTAATGGAAAATTACAAATTGTTAACAATACATTAAATGAAAATGATTTATTTAAATTACAATCTTTGGAGCGTTTATCTGACCATCCATTAGGCAAAGAATTATGTAGAGATTTAACCTCTTTTGTAGAAGTTAGTGATTATCAGGCGATCGCTGGTAAAGGTATCTCTGGAATAATCGATGAGGTAAGATATTACGCAGGTAACGCGAAATATTTAAAAGAAATTAATGGTTATGAAGAAACTAATAATGAATTGACTGTCATCTATTTTTTTACGGAAAAAGAATATCGTGGAAAAGTCGAATTTTTAGATACAGTAAAAATAACTTCTAAACAAGCTTTAGAATTATTCAAACAACATGGTGTGAAAACAGTTCTATTAACTGGTGATAATGAAAATAGTGCAAAAAAGACATGTGCTGATTTAGCAATTGATGAAATATATTCCTCATTACTCCCGCAAGATAAGGCTAATATTATCAAACAATATCAATATGAGGGACATCTTGTTTTAATGTGTGGCGATGGCATTAATGATTCAATTGCTTTAGAACTCGCTAATGTAGGAATAGCGATGAATGAAACTAATATCGCTAAATCAAGTGCGGACATTGTTTTAACAAGATCTGACTTATTAGATGCATACAATGCATATCACTTGTCTATTAAGACAGTTAATAATATTAAACTTAATTTATTTTGGGCATTTTTCTATAACATAATTGCGATTCCTGTCGCTGCAGGAGTGTTCTATTCATTGAATTTTACCTTAAATCCCATGATTGCCGCGGCCTGCATGAGTGCTTCTAGCATTTGTGTTTGTTTGAATGCCTTAAGATTAAACCTAGTGAAAATGGCAAAAAAGGAGGAAAAACCATTTATGACCCTATTTGTTAAAGATATGATGTGTAACCATTGTGTCGCCCATGTCAAAACTGCTTTATCCGTTGAAGGAGTAAGTAATGTGGAAATCAATTTACAAACTAAAGAAGTAAAAGTTGAAACCACATTGTCTAAGGAAGAAGTCTTTAAATTAATTAAAAATGCTGGTTATCAACCAACAGATAATTAATCATTTGAAGGTTATTTAGTCATAGAGAACAATAAATAAAAAAACGCCTTCGATAAATCTTAAAAAAAGAATTAATCGTGGCGAATGAAATACTTAAATTAGTAATTAGTGTTTATTCATGACCATCTCTTTAGCGTATTCTAATTGAGAATTGGTCACTTTACCTTCTGAAATCATTAGAGCTATTTCGTAGATCTTTTCATCTAGATTTAGCTCTTTTATTTGTGTAAATGTGCGACCCTTATTAATAGTTTTACTAATTTTTACATGGTTTTTGCTTAAGCAAGCCACTTGTGGTAAATGAGTAATTGTGATGACTTGACTAGATAGAGAAATCTCATAAATCTTATTAGCGACTTTACTAGCAACTTCTCCATTAATACCAGTATCGATTTCATCAAATATCACTGTTTCAACTTTATTAGCTTTAATGAATAAGGTCTTGAATGCGAGCATAATACGAGATGCTTCTCCACCAGAAATAACCTTGCCTAATGGCTTCATACCTTCACCAATATTAGTTTCAATATAGAAATCCACTTCATCAATTCCAGTCGGCAAGAATATTGATAAATCAACATCATCATGTAGGGTAGTAGAATCAATACGAATATCAAACTTAGATTTAAGAGATAAATCCTCTAAATGTCTCTCTAATTCTTTAATGACGTTCTTTGCAATTTGTTTTCTCACTTTCGAGAGATCTTCGCCATAGGAATAGGTTTGCTTATACAAAGCAAATAATTGATTGTATTCTTCTTTTAATAAGATATCGTTATCATCCGTCGCATTAATTAATCTTTCTAATTCATTTTGATATTCGATTAATTCTTCCACGGTTTTGTTATGTTTCTTTTTGATTACATTAATCTCATTTAAACGAGTTTCTAATTCATCTAAAAGATTTGGATTATAGTCGAGATGTGAAAATTTCTTTTTAATAGATTCATAAATATCTTCTAATTCGTAGTAAGCGGAATCAATACGAGAAACATATTCTTCATATTCATTTTGATAGGAAGATAATTCCTTTACTTTATTTTTGATTTCATAGATATCATCTAAAGATTCTTTATCGATTAATTCTTTTGTTTCGCCTAACAAGGAATAGATTTGATCATAATTTCTTAAATAAGAAATCTGTTCTTTAATATCGTCCTCCTCCGCTAATGAAAGATTAAGAGCTTTTAATTCTTGATAATCAAATTCATAGAATTCTTTATTCTTTTTAATCTCATTAATACGATTGAGTAATTTTTGATATTGATGATATTTTTCTTTAAGTAAATTTAAAGACTCTTCATATTTGCTCTTATATTCATCAATGACATCACTTTTAAAACCATCGACAATATCTAAATAATTTTCTCTATTTAATAATTTGGTCATATCAAATTGTAGATGGATATCAGCGAGATATTTACTCATCTTTTTTAAATCATTAAGAGAAATAGGGGTGTCATTAACCTTGATATAACTTCTTGTTGAAGAAATAACTCTTGTGATAGTGATGGAATCATCTAAATATTCGACATTGAGCTTATTTAATAATCCAGATAAATAGATGTTATGAAAGGAGAATTGGCCCACAATCGTGGCCTTTTCCTCTCCGTGTCTAATCATCTCTAAATTCGCTCTTTCACCAAGGAGAAGAGAGATACAGTCAATAATTAAACTTTTTCCCGCTCCTGTTTCACCAGTTAAGACGGTTAAACCATCTTTAAAAGAGATATCAATATCTTCAATAATCGCAAAATTTTTAACGGATAATTTATTGAGCATACAACTATATTACAAATAATTTTTGTTTAAAAAAACAAATTTAGTATTCTTTTACAAGCTTCAAATAATTGTTTGAGGCTCCATACCCATAAACTAAATCAAATAATTGTTGGTAATTTTGATAATTAACGCGATGGAAGCCGTTGTAGGCAGATTGATAAATGACATCGCCTTCTTGTGTTTTTAAGCCATTATCAATATAGCCATTTCGTTTATAAAAGGATTGTCTATTTACACGATTTGGATAATCAAGATAAGTTGGTTCAACCTCTTCAAAACATAATAAAATCGTATAATCTGGATAAATTTGTCTAATATCGTGAAGAATTTGACTGCCATAACCCATATTTCTCATATCCATCTTAACAGCGAGATATGCGATATAGATGATATCTTTATAAATAACATAATGAATAAAACCAACAAATTGATTGTCTTGGTAATAACCGATGATGTGACTGTCATTAGTTCTAGCAAAGACTTTATAAAAATAATCAAAAGGTGGTCTCTCATTAATAGGAAAAGCCGAATTATATAAAGACTCAATATCATCTTTGATTGCTAGATTTTCTTTTAAAAATATCTTTTCCATGATTCAATTCTAAAATAATCTCGTTTTTCATAAAAGAATTCTTTTATAAAAGAAATAAATTTGTAATAATGAGTTTAATAGTAAAAGGGGAGATATCATGAAAAAATTAGTCGTTTATTTTTCTCGAGTGGGAGAAAACAGCGTTAACGGTCGCGTGGAAACAATCGCGAAAGGTTTTACAGAAATTTTAGCGGAGAAAATCGCTAAGGAAGTGGACGGCGAATTATATCAATTAACACCAGTCGTTCCATATCCTACAAATTATGATGAGTGCGTCGCGAGAAGCAGAAGAGAAGATCAATCTGGTGAACGCGTTGAATATATTAAGAAATTAGAAAATCTCGATGAATATGAAATCATATATTTAGGTTACCCATGCTGGTGGAGATATTACCCAAGAGTGGTCGCAACCTTTATTAAAGATAATGTCTTTGTGGGAAAAACCATTTATCCATTCTGCACGAATGAAGAAGGTAAGATGGGCTTATCTGAATTAGAACTCAAAGGCAGCGCGAGAGGCGCGATTGTTAAATCTGGTTTTGCTTGCAAAGGTAGCGAAGTGAACGACATCGATGAACAATTAAAGGATTGGCTAAAAAGATAATGAAACAATTAAAACAAGATTTATTTTATGTCGGTGTAAACGACCATCAAATCGACCTCTTTGAAGGTCAATATATCGTTCCTAATGGAATGGCTTATAACTCCTATGTTATTAAAGATGAATTTATCGCCATTATGGATACAGTGGATCAACACTTCACTGATGAATGGCTAAAGAACATTCAAGAAGTATTAGGCGATTTAAAACCAACCTACCTTATTGTTCAACATACGGAGCCGGATCACTCTGCAAATATCATTAATTTTTTAAGAAAATATCCAGGCACATATGTCGTTGGTAACGCTAAGACATTTAAGATGATGGAACAATTCTTCCACGAAGAGATTCCTCATAAATTAGTGGTTAACGATGGTGATACCCTTAACTTAGGTAAACATACATTAACTTTTGTCTTCGCTCCTATGGTCCACTGGCCAGAAGTCATGGTTACCTATGATAGCGCTGATAAAGTGTTATTCTCCGCTGATGGATTTGGTAAATTCGGCGCGTTAGATGTCGAAGAAGAATGGGATTGTGAAGCGAGAAGATATTATATTGGTATCGTTGGTAAATATGGCGCACAAGTTCAAGCTTTGTTAAAGAAAGCCGCCACATTAGATATCGAAATGATTTGCCCATTACATGGCCCAGTATTAAGTGAAGATTTAGGTCATTATCTCAAACTCTATGATATTTGGAGTTCTTATCAAACTGAATCAGAAGGTGTCGCTATTTTCTACACATCAGATGGTCATACCAAGATAGCGGTGGAACTACTCGCTGAAGAGTTGAAGAAAAATGGAACTCCAAAAGTAGTAGTGGCAGATTTAGCTAGAGAAGATATGGCGGAATGCGTTGAAGATGCCTTTAGATATGGCAAGATTGTCTTAGCAACAACTACTTATAACGCTGGTATCTTCCCATTTATGGATACATTTATTGCCCATTTAGTGGAAAGAAATTATCAAAATAAGAAGATTGCTTTTATTGAAAATGGCACCTGGGCTCCAATGGCGGCCAAAGTGATGAAAGATAAATTTGCTAACAGCAAAAACATCACATTTATCGAACCAAGTGTTCGCATTTTATCTTCTTTGACAGAAGAAAACAAAGAACAGATTGCTAAATTAGCCTTAGTGTTATCAGAAGAATATAAAGCCCATAAGGAAATCAAAGAAGAAAAAGTTCCGGAATTAGATCCAAAGGCTTTGTTTAAAATTGGCTATGGCTTATATGTTGTGACATCTAATGATGGTAAAAAAGATAATGGTTTGATTGTTAATACAGTCACTCAATTAACTGACACTCCACTTAAAGTTGCAGTTAATATTAATAAATTAAATTATTCTCACGATGTCATTAGAAAAACAGGAATTTTAAATGTTAATTGTTTAAACCAAGAAACTCCATTTGCCATCTTCCAACAATTCGGTTTTGTCTCTGGTAAAGATAAAGATAAATTTGCCGGAGAGGAAGTGGTGTTAAGAAGTGAAAACGGTCTAAGAGTGTTACCAAATTATGTCAACGCCTTCTTCTCTTTAAAAGTTGAACAATATGTTGATTTAGGCACTCATGGAATGTTTATTTGTTCTGTTACTGAAAGTAAAACTATCAACAATATTGAAACAATGACATATAATTACTATCAAGCTAATGTTAAACCAAAACCAGAAACTAAGAAAAAAGGTTATGTCTGTAAAGTTTGTGGTTACGTCTATGAAGGCGATACATTACCAGAAGATATCGTTTGCCCATTATGTAAACATGGTGCGGCTGACTTTGAAGAAATAAAATAAGGAGACGATGATGAAATACGTTTGCGTTTGTGGTTACGTCTATGATGAAGAAAAAGGTGATCCAGAATTAGGTATTGCCCCAGGCACTAAATTTGAAGATTTACCAGAAGACTTCGCTTGTCCGTGGTGTGGCCTTGGAAAAGAATCATTCAGCCAAGAATAATGAACAACTAACCTCTTTGAAAAATAGGAGGTTTTTTGTTGCCCATTTTCACTTTATAAATGATAATAACAAATAATGAAAGACTACGACTTATATCTATTTGATTTTGATGGCACATTAGTGGATACATTTAAATCCCTGGTGGAGATTTTCTCTCGCTCTTTTAAAGCGGTAGGAGTGGAGATTAAACCCGAGGATTGTCTTTTGTATTCTCGTCAACCATTAGAAGATACATATGTATCATTAAACGCCCCAATGGACAAAGTGGATATTTTTGCCTCTCAAATACAGTATTGGCTTGATGATGAAGAAATCTTAAAAATGGCAGAATTATTCCCTGATACATATAGGTGTCTAAAAGAGTTACACGAGGCTGATAAAACAATCGGAATTGTCACTAGTAATAGTGAACACCATGTCATTGATACATTTAGATATTTGAATATTCCTGTTGAATGGTTTTCTATCATTGTCGGAAATGATCAAGTGAAAGAATCAAAACCAAGCCCTCAACCAGTATTATCTGCGCTAGAACAATCTCGTTATCTAAATAAAAGAGATAAGGTAGTTTATATCGGTGATGGAATTAATGATATGATTTCCGCTAATAGGGCGGGAGTGGATGCCATATTAATAGATAGAGTAGATGCTTTTTCAGAATCAGACAATTATTCAAAAATTCAAACATTACTAGATTTAATTTAAAACTTAAAAATAAATATTTATTTTTAAAATAATTAATGATACAATAATTCCATGGATGTTCAAGACCTACAATTTTTATTATCTAAATCTCAGCAAGGCGATGTTAGTTCTCTTTATGATTTAGCGACTTATTATCAAAATAAAGGAGAGAATGATTTAGCGTTTTCTTATGCATATCGCGGGTCAACTAGATATTATCCTCCGTGTGAAAGAAAACTGGGCTATTTTTATGAAAAAGGAATCGGCACTAAAGTTGATTATAAGATGGCGATGCATTATTACCAATTAGCTAGTAGTCATGGTGATATTCCATCCATTACTAATATCGGTTTACTATATTACAAGGGCCTTGGTGTTGAAAAAGATGGGCGCAAAGCCTTTGAGCTAGTTCAAGAAGCGGCGGATAAGGGCCATCTTATGGCTATTTCTGTATTGGCGCGCTTTTATCGTAATGGTGTCGGGGTCGCACAAAATGATGCTAAATATTTTCAATTAATAAATGAAGCGCGTAATTTAGGCGAGCGTAACGTATTGCACCTTATTGGGCTATGCTATTACAACGGCGTTGGTGTTGAAAAAGATTTTGAAAAAGCCTTTGCTAACTTCTTAGCTGGTTCAGAAGAAAACGATATTGAATGCTTTTATTATCTCGGCTTGATGTCAGTCGCTGGAGAAGGATGTCCTAAGGATTATTCAAGAGCACTCTATTTTTACCAACAAGGTGCAAATAAAGGTGATCCAAGAGCGATGTATAACCTCGCGTTATTTTACGAAAATGGTGTCTATGTTCCAAAAAATATAGATCTTGTAAAATACTGGTTAAAAAAAGCTAGTGATGGTGGATTAGAATCCGCAAAAGAAAAATTAATCTCAATTATTTAAAAAAATAAAACCCCGTAAAAACCAATTTTTTTGCTACAAAAGTGGCATTTTTTGTTTAAAATCGCCAAAATCGCATATTTCAAATCACAAAATATCATATTTTTGATAGATAATTAATAAATTAATTGAAAGTGATTTTTTATGTTTTGTATAATAGTAATCGAAAAAGGAAAATCTTTATGAGTAAAAAAAGAAACGAAGTTAATGGCGTTTTGGTGTATCGCCGTTGGTGTGCAGGTGCCATTTTATCTGCAATTTTTCTACTTGTAGTCATCGCGGTACCAGTCGCGTTAATTGCCTACAAGTGGTTTGTTTTAAAAGTTCCAGACGCTACTGTTATTGAGTCTGGCGCTGGTGAAATTCAAGCAACAGGTTTTGATCTTGTTAAGCATGTTTTAAAACGTAATTTTGATCTTGGTGCAGCTTTAGATAATATTGCCTCCAAGACCTCAATGCCATATTTCAGTCTAATCTTAAAAGCCTGCTTATATGGTATGTTTGGCTTCCTTGCTATAATCACCATCTTTGGTGTTATTGAAGTCTTCATGTTTATCTTCTATGCCTTAACCGGTAGAGTTGTTAATCCAGGTGCTCCTGTTAGACTAGCGTGGACTATTTTTGCCTTTACATTAGTATATGCGGGCTTGACATTCGGTGTTGCAATTTTAATTGCTAAAGCATATGCATCTGCTGCTGGTACAGATTTCATCTTCTTGCAATTTATCCTTGGTTCATTACCATTCATTGGCAACGCCACTGAAGGAATGTTCTTAATTGACTTCTGGTGGCCAGTTTATTACACATTAGTTGCCTTACTTGGCTCAATCGCTATTTCTATCGTTTACACAATCTCATTTAAAGATAAATTCTTTATTGGCAGAGCCAAACGTTTCGGCAGCGGTGAAGTTGTTGGTGGCATCCCACAACCAACTTATATTCCTGCCGGTGGCACTCAAATTATTACAACAGCCGCTCCTGCACCACAAGTGATTCCAAGCGCTCAACAACCGCAAGTTATCGTTGTTAATAGTAATCCAGCGCAAAGTCCTGCTGGCCAACAACCGGTTGTTCAAGTTATTGGCCCGTCTGGTGATGTTCAAAAACAATTGTCTTCTGAAGCAACCGCTCAAGCTTTAACAGTATTACCACAAGATATTAAATCTATTGGTGGCCATGCATATAGCAAGAATTTAGACCTCAAATATGCTGATATCCCATCTGGCATTAAAGAAGTCGGTGTTGGTGCATTTGCTAACTGTTTGAATCTTGAAGTTATTTCCCTTCCAAAATCAATCAAACGCATTAGAAAGAACGCTTTCTTCAATTGCTCTAAATTAAACCGTATCAATTATGCTGGCACTAAATCCGAATGGAGATATATTGTCAGAGGCTCTAACTGGTTAGATAGAGCTGGTACAAGAACTGTTATTTGTGCTGACGGTGCTATCATTGTAGATCCTCACAGATAAATTAATTAATAAAATTAATTAGATAGCATCGTTATGGTGCTATCTTTTTTGCCCCTTAATATGATTAAATTAGAAAACATTACCAAGATTTATTCCTCTAATAACATCGAGCAAATCGCTCTCGATGATATTAATTTAATCTTGCCTGATAAAGGGCTTGTCGCTATTTACGGTGCATCTGGATGTGGTAAGACAACGCTACTTAATATTCTTGGTGGATTAGACCATCAAAATTCCGGCAAATTAATCGTTAATGGAACCGATACATCTAAATTCTCAAAAAATGAATGGGATAGTTATCGTAACCAAGAGGTTGGTTTTATTTTCCAAAACTATTTCTTACTCCCTCATTTAAATGTTTATGACAATATTGCCATTACTCTCCAAATGGCTGGTAAAACTGATCAATTAGAAGATGATATTAATGCGGCATTAAGTGAGGTTGGTATTTTACAGCTCCGCAAAAGATATCCCAAAAGTCTGAGTGGTGGTCAACAACAACGTGTCGCTATTGCGCGTGCTTTAATATCTGATCCATCGGTGGTTCTTGCTGATGAGCCAACTGGTGCATTAGACCAAAAGAATGCAGTTTTGGTCATGCAATGCTTAAAAAAAGTCAGTGAAAACCATCTAGTGGTGATGGTCACCCATAATGAAAAATTAGCGACGGAATACGCTGATAGATTAATTGAGATTTCTTATGGCAAAATTGCTAGTGATTCAATGCCGATGCAATATGATGAGTCACTAGTGACTCCAAAAACATTAAAACGAGTCCATTTACCAATCAAAACTTCTTTAAAATGGTCTGGTCGTAACGTCATTAAAAAGAAATCAAGAACTATTCCAATTATGCTTGCTTCTGCCGTTGGTTTAGCAGCGGTTGGCATTGTTTTATGCATGACCTCTGGTATTAATGGCTACACGAAAAAAGTCCAAGAAGCCTCTTTAACAGACTACCCAGTTTATATTACTTCATATCCAAAAAACTCTTCGCAAGCTCATGAGGATGAACTAGTGGAATATCCAGATATCGATGAAGTCTTAATTGAAAAGAGTGATTATTACGAAACTGAGCATTATAACTCCATTCAAGAAGAATTCATGGTCTATATGGATAAAATGCCGAAAGAATATTACACAATGAAAGATAATAATTCGGCAATTAATTTTCCAGTTATTGCCTTTAATGGCACCTCTTATCAAACGGTCAGCTCGATGAGTTATTTCACAAGAATCGCTCCAACACATGATAATTTTGGTTTTATTGGCGAACAATATGATGTTTTACAAGGTCGATTCCCGGAGAATATTGATGATTGTGTTTTAGTCATTGATAGTTTCAATAGAGTGGATTTGAGCGTCTTAGAAAGACTAGGTTTCCCAGTAGAAGGAGATTCTATTAAATTTTCTGATGTGATAGGGAAAGAATATCATATCATCTCATATGATGAGATGTACTACACTAATGATACACTCATAAACGAAGATACTGGTGAACAATATTATAAGATTTATGGTTCTAGTAAATATGAAGAACTCTACAATTCAAAAACTGAAAAAACATTAAAGATCTGCGGGATTATTCGCCAAAAAGACGATAATTCGACACAATTGTTTTCCACTGGAATCCTTTATGCTTCTCAACTTACTGACTATATCAAAAATATGTCAATCAATAGTGAGATAGTAAAAAAACAAATAGAGTATGGCAAGGCCTATGAAGAATACATTAAGGCCAAAGAAGAAGAAAAAAATAAAACCGATGATATAAATAACGAAACTCCAGAATCACCAGATGATGAAGAAAAAACTATCCAAATCACTGGTCCGGTTGATGTTCTCACCGGTGAATATTTAAAAGAAGTTTATTCTGGTGGTTATCATTTCACCGCTAATTATCAATATGAATCAAGATTATATGACTTAGGTTATAAGGAACGTATTACCTCAATTTATTACTACACATCAACATTTGAAGATCGTATTAGAATTGTCGATTATTTTAAAGCATATAAGCAACCAGCTGACTCCACAATGGCGTTACGTTCTAGAGATTACTTGGAACAAGTAACAACCTCATTCTCATCTTTAGTTAATACTTTTTCAACTATTATCCTCTTCTTCGCGCTAACTTCAATTTTAATTGCCGCTATATTGACCGCTATATTGACATATATTTCTGTCTTAGAAAGAAAGAAGGAGATTGGATTATTACGAAGTCTCGGGGCTAGGCGGTATGATGTATCAATGATGTTTTTAACTGAATCATTCATTATTGGCACGATAGCCGCGGTTGTCGCATGCGCTTTAATTGCTGGATTATTGCCATTAACTGGGCGTATTGTTATTGGTTTAATTGCCGAATTTGGCGCTAAAGCCATTAAACCAAAGGTTTCTGATATCGCTTCCTTTAGACTATGGGTCTTCCCAGCGGTGTTTGTTGGAAGTATAGTCTTATCAACTTTATCCGCTTTAATTCCTGCTATTATTGCGGGTAAGAAAAAACCTGCTGATTCCTTAAGAGAATAATTTTTAAATTTCTTATAGACAAATAATATATATATTTGATATATTAACTACGGTCGCAAGACCACAATACTCTTTAACAAGAGTGACCCACAAGGTCGCTCTTTGTTTTTAAAGGATAGATATATGGAACTTAAATCATTAGAAAAATTCGTTAATGACAAATTATTAGAAAGCGGTTATGAACTAATCAGTTTATCTCTTGCTAATAAAACGTTATCCATTGTTGTTGATAGGGTAGCGCCTATTGATATGGATGCTATTGTTGAAGTAACTCATATACTTAATGACTTACTCGATGAAATTGATCCTATCGAAGGCGAATATACTTTAGATGTTTCATCTCTAGGAGCGGAAAAGCCATTAAAAATCGACCGTTTAAATGATTATGTTAATTCCTATATCAATGTTCACCTCATTAATCCCATTAATGGGGAGAATATCTATGAAGGAGATCTGGTCTCTGTGTCTGATGAAATAATTACATTGTCTTATAGACAAAAAACCAGAATTAAAACTGTTGATATACAAAAATCAAATATATCAAAAATTAGATTAGCCATTAAATTTTAAAGGAGTAAAAAGTTATGGTTATTAACGCACAAGATTTCTTAGAAGCAATTGAAGGAATCGAATTAAGCAAAGGCATTAGCCGTGAAGTCGTTCTTAAATCCCTAGAAGAAGCGATGAGAAAAGGCTATAAAAAGGAAATCGGAGACACACAAGACGAACTCTTAGTGGTCGTGAACATTGTTCCTGAACAAGGATTAATCGAAATGTTCTCCACTAAAGATATTGTTGATGAAGTGGAAGATGATTTTTTACAAATCAGTAAGGAAGACGCTAAAGAATTAGCTAAGGCTAAGCAAGGTGAAATTAGAGAGGATAAATTCTATATTCCGGCCCCAATTGATACCTTAAGAAAAGCCACGGCCTTAGGTATTAAATCCATTCTCAAACAAAAATTTGCAGAAGCAGAAAAGAGTGTTCTTTATGAATTATTTAAAGACAAAATCAACACAATGATCACTGGCAAGGTGGAAAAAGTTGATGAAAAAGGCTGCTCTGTTAATATCGGTAGAACCAGTGTCTATTTACCACGTAAGCAAATGATTGGTGATGAGAAATTCGCTGTTGGTGATTCCATCCGCTTATTTGTGGAAAATGTTGATAGCAACACAAAAGGTGCGCGTATTAACGTTTCCCGTTCTAGTGAAGGTTTCTTAAGATCTTTATTCAATGAAGAAATTAGAGAAATCGAAGATGGTGTCATCGTTATTAAAGGCATTGCTAGAGAAGCTGGCGAAAGGAGCAAAGTCGCTGTTTACACTAATGATCCAAACGTTGACCCTGCTGGTGCTTGTATTGGCCAAAATGGTAATCGTATTCAAAAGATTGTCTCACAATTAGGGAATGGACAATCAAAAGAAAAGATTGATATTATCGCTTATAGCGATATTCCAGGATTATACATCATGGAAGCTTTAAAACCAGCCCGCGTTGTCGGTGTTAATTTTGATGCTGAAAAGAAATCCGCAGTCGTCGTTGTTAATGATGATTCCTTATCATTAGCAATTGGCAGACGTGGTGTGAATGCCCGTTTAGCAGTGCGTTTAACTGGCTATAACATTGATATAAAAACTGAAACAGAAGCCATTGAAGAAGGCTTTGAATATCAAAGTTTGGAAGAACTCCAATCCTTGGAAGCCGAAAATCTCGCCAAACGTATCGAAGAAGAGAGAAAAGCTTCTGTTACTTTACACGCTGGAGAAGTCTTACCAGGTATGCCAGAAGGCTATGTTGCTCCACAAGCTCGTGTTTACGAAGATGAAGCCAATGACTTTGATGAAGCTTTACGTGAAACAGCGGAAAAAGAAGAAATTTCTGCTCCTGTTAATGAAATTAAAGAAGAAGTTAAACGAGAAGCTCCAGTCGTGGAAGAAGCTCCAGTTAAAGAAGAACAACCAAAAGTTGAAGAAGTTAAAGAAGTTAAAGTTAAGACCACAACTACTTTATCTGACTTAGAAAAGACACTTGAATCTGAAACTAATAAGTCTAGTAAGAAATCTTCTAGTAAGAAATCTAATAAGAAAAAAGCAGAAGAAGTGGAAGAATCTGTCTTACCAACCAAACAAGATCCATCTACTTATATGTCTATTTACTCTGAAGAAGAGTTAAAAGAAATGGAAGAAGAAGAAAAGAATCTCGAAGACGAATACGATGATGATGTCGACTACGATGAGTATGACGACTACTACGATGACGATGACAGATAAAATTCTTCGAACATGTATAGCCACACGCGAACTAAAACCACTTAATGAATTATTACGCGTGTGTCTAACCCCATCGGGAAATGTGGTTATTCAAAAAGATAAACACATTGAAGGTCGGGGTGCCTATATTTCTAGAAATATAGAAGCAATCAATATTGCGAGAAAAAAGAAATTATTAAATAGGGCTTTAAGATGTAATGTCGAAGAGTCTATATATGATGAATTATTAGCCATGTGCTAACGAAAGAGAGGTGTTGATTATGGGTAAAAATAATAAGAAGCAATTTAATGGACAACGTGAAACTAATGTTTCTACAAAAGTCAGTGTGGATAAAATTAAAACCAAAGTCAATGGCGGTGTCTTTGTTTATACCGGAGCGATTTCTACAGGTGAATTGTCCAAAACTTTAAACATCCCTTTAGGTGATATTATTAAATTCCTTTTCATGCAAGGAAAAATGGTCACCATCAACACTGTCTTAGATGATGAATTAATCGGTACAGTCTGTTTAGAATTCGGTTACGATTTCCAAAAGAAAAATATCGTGGCCGCTGAAAATTTTGAAGACTTAGAAATTAACGATGATCCATCCAAATTAAAACCACGTCCGGCAGTTGTTACCATTATGGGTCACGTTGACCATGGTAAGACCACCTTAATCGATGCGATTAGAAACTCCAATCTTGTCGCTGGTGAATTCGGTGGTATCTCTCAAGAGATAGGTGCTTACCAAAAAGAATATAATGGCGAGAAAATTACCTTTATCGACACTCCTGGGCATGAAGCCTTTACCGCGATGAGAGCCAGAGGTGCTTCTGTCACCGATATCGTAGTTTTAGTTGTCGCTGCCGATGATGGTGTGATGCCTCAAACTATTGAAGCGATTGACCACGCCAAGGCGGCTAATGTTCCAATTATTGTTGCCATTAACAAAATGGATAAGCCAGGTGCTGATCCAGAACGCGTTAAACAAGAATTAATGCAACACGATGTCATCGCTGAAGATTATGGTGGAGATGCTATTTGTGTCGAAATTTCTGCTAAGCAGAAAAAGAACATCGAAGGTATCTTAGAAGCCATCTTAGTGGTCGCAGAATTAAAAGAATTAAAAGCAAACCCAGATAGATACGCTTTAGGCACTGTTTTAGAAGCCAAATTAGATAAAAATGAAGGCGCAAAAGCCACTTTATTAATTCAAAATGGTACTTTAAAAGAAGGTGACTATTTAGTTGTCGGCACATCTTATGGTAAAGCTAGAAGAATGACTAACGAATATCGTAAAGTTCTCCAAGAAGCGACACCAAGCACTCCAGTTTCTGTTATCGGTTTAGGGGAAGTCCCACAAGCTGGTGATAGATTTATGGCTTTCTCAGAAGAAAGCGAAGCGAGAAGTATCGCTACTAAACGTAGACTTATTAAAGAACAAAAAGAAAGAAATGCGACAAGCGCTGCATCTTTAGAAGATTTGTTCAATAAAGCAAAAGAAGGCCAAAGACAAACTATTAACTTAATTATCAAAGCTGATTCCACTGGTAGTGCGGAAGCAGTTAAGGCTTCTTTAGAAAAACTTTCTACTGATGACATCAAGATTAATATCGTGAGAGCTACTTCAGGAGCAATTACAGAAAGTGATGTCTTATTAGCCAGCGCATCTCGCGCGATTATTTATGGATTTAACGTGCGTCCAGATGCGCGTACACGTGCAAAAGCTAGTGAAGAAAAGATTGAAATTAGATTACATCGTATCATTTACGCTTTAATTGAAGAAATTCAAGCTGCGATGAAAGGTATGCTTGCTCCAACATTTGTTGAAAAGATTACTGGCCAAGCTGAAATTAGAAGATTATTCAAAGTCTCGAAATTAGGCACAATCGCTGGTTGTATGGTGGTTGAAGGTGTGATGAGATCCACTTGTGGAGTAAGAGTTATTAGAGATGGCATTGTCATCTATGAAGGTAAATTAGCCTCCTTACAAAGAGAAAAAGATTCCGTTAAAGAAGTGAAAAACGGCTTTGAATGCGGTATGTTAATTGAAAACTTTAATGATATTAAAGAAGGCGATATCATTGAAGGATTCGAATCAGTAGAAGAGAAATAGTAAAATATGGCCAATAAACAAGAAAGAATCGCTACGATTATTCGAAAAAACCTCGCTGAAATCATTCAAATTGAATTAAAAAATCCACACTTAGGATTTGTCTCAATTCCCGAAGTGAGAGTCAGCAAAGATTTTTCCTACGCAAAAGTATATGTTTCCTTCATCCGCGATGATGATATTGCGCAAGGAATGGAAGTGCTAGAACACTCAAAAGGATTCATTCGTTCCTCTTTAGCAAAGAAAATGGACACGAGACGTTGCCCAGAACTCAGGTTCGAATTGGATGACGGATATAAAAAAGAAGAAAGAATCGCTGAATTATTGCAAAACAATAAGTAGGTTATTACAAATATGGAAAATGTCACAGAACAAAACGGTTTTATCTTGATTAATAAACGTGAGGGAGTGACATCGCGAAGCGTTGATAATGCTATTCAACGCCTTTTTCATACTAGAAAGGTTGGTCATCTTGGAACTTTAGATCCTTTTGCCAGTGGCCTATTAGTGATTGCAGTGAATAAAGGTTGCAAATCTTTACCCTTTTTAGATGATTCTTTTAAAACTTATCAAGCAAAATTATTCTTAGGAAAATCAACATCAACTGGAGATTTAACTGGTGAGGCAAAAGAAACTAAAAACGTTGCCCCTTTAGACAGACTTACCATACAAAAAGTATTTGATTCTTTCCTTAATGAAAGCGAGCAAATTCCTCCAATGACTAGCGCTATTCATCACGAGGGAAAACGCTTATATGATCTCTCAAGAAAAGGAATTGAAATAGAAAGAAAACCACGCAAGATTTTCATTAAGTCTTTAAAACTCCTCTCTTTTAAAGAAAATATTGTTGAATTTGAAGTAATTTGCTCACGCGGAACATATGTGAGAACACTAGGTGAAGATATCGCTATTAAGTTAGGAACAGTCGGCCATTTAACTAGTTTAAATAGAATAGCAATCGGTAATAAAATCAACCTTTCTATGGCAAAAGATATTGATGATATTGTTGCCTCTGATTTAATCAACCCAGCATCATTAATCGAATTACCATCTTTGCTTGTTGATGATGATGATTTAATTAAGGATATTAAAGAGGGAAAAAGAATTACCCTTAAATGTGAAAATGCGCAAATTCTTTTATATACAATAGATAAAGTAAATTATGATATAATCGCTTTAGCGGTCTATACCCGTAACAAAGACAATGAATACATCATTCAAAGAGGTCTCTGGTAATGAAAATCTATCAATTTGATTATCAACATACCCCAATTAATATCGAGCAAAGCGTTCTTTGCTTAGGCTTTTTTGATGGTGTGCATATCGGTCACCAATCAATGATTAAACAAGCACTAAATGAAGGTTATAAAGTGAGTTTATTAACTTTTGATGAAGCACCAGCTTTTGTGCTTGGAAGAATCAAAGAAAATCATTATTTAACATCAGTTAGTGATAAAGCGGAAATATTAGAAGAATTAGGTGTAGATGCAATGTACATCATGTCTTTTGATAAAGAAGTCGCTCAATTAACCAAGGATGAATTTATTGATAAAGTGATTAGACCATTAAATCCAAAGAAGATTTATTGTGGTGAAGATTATTCCTTTGGTGAATGGGGCGAAGGAGATCCAACTTATCTCTCATTATTCTTTGATGTCAAAGTAGTGGAAACAATGAAAGATGAAAATGTCAAAGTTTCCGCTCGTGATATTTCTCAATTAATTGAACATGGAGACATTGAAAGAGCAAATAAATTATTAGGTCGTCCATTTAGATTAAACGCCCTTGTTACCGAAGGTAAACATAACGGTAAAAAGATTGATTTCCCAACTGCAAATCTTAAATTAGATTACCCGTATGCATTCCCAAAAACAGGCGTCTATTTTGGATATGCCTATGTTTATGAAAAGAAATATAAAGCTATCATATCTGTTGGTACTCACCCAACCATCATGCAATTAACTAAACCAATCATTGAAGTTCATATTATTGATTTTGATGGAAATATTTACGGTCGTGATATCTTTGTGGAATTACTCTATTATCACCGTAATGAGAAATTATTCGATTCTATCGAAGATTTAAAGAGTCAACTACAAAGAGATAAAAACGCTGCGATTAAAAAATTAGCGTAAAAAAACTATTGCCATATATTATATGAAAATGTAATATATTACTTGCGACTTTGACTTAGTTTATCGAATCCTCAACGATATACCGAGTCTCAGTTAAGAATTTAGTTAGGAGGATTCCATATGGCATTAACCAAGGAAAGAAAAGCGGAAATCGTCAAAAAGTTTGGCAAAAACGAAAAAGACACTGGTTCTGTACAAGTTCAAGTGGCCTTATTAACCGAACAAATCTCCGCTCTAACAGCGCACTTAAAAGCAAACCACAAGGATGCTCACAGTAAGCGTAGTTTGATGATTCTTGTCGGACAAAGAAGAAGTTTACTTAACTACTTACTCAGAACCGATAGAGAAGCATATCTTAAACTTATCGTTGATCTCGGATTACGTAAATAATCAGATATTAACAATTAAAATTGACCATCAAACGATGGTCTTTTTTTATCTTTATAAAACATTTCTTTGAAAAGTTTTATATTTCATATATAATAACGGCGTATATATTTTAGAAAAAAGAGGAAAAAAGATGAAAAGAGTATTCGAATTAGAGTTCGAAGGAAAGAAATTCGTTGCTGAGACAGGCGAAATCGCTAAGCAAGCTGATGGTGCAGTCTTAATGAGATTAAACGAAACAGTAGTTCTTTCCACAGCGTGTTGCTCCGATGAACCGAAAGAAGGAGATTTCTTCCCGCTAACAGTTGGTTATGAAGAAAAACAATACGCAGTTGGCAAAATTCCTGGCTCATTCTTAAGAAGAGAAGGCAGAGCTGGTGAACACGCCACATTAACCGCGAGATTAATTGATCGTCCGATTAGACCAATGTTCTCCGAAGGCTTCAGAAATGAAGTGCAAATCGTTAACACAGTCATGTCAGTTGACCAAGACTGTACCCCAGAAATGACCGCGATGTTAGGTTCTTCCTTAGCGTTAGGCATTTCTGACATTCCATTTGATGGCCCAATCGCCGGTGTGCAAGTTGGTCGCGTTAATGGAAAGTTCATTATCAACCCAACAGTTGCAGAAAAAGAACAAAGTGACCTCAATTTAACAGTCGCGGGTACTAAAGAAGCAATCAATATGGTTGAAGCAGGTGCTGATCAATTAGATGAAGACACAATGTTAGATGCTTTAATGTTTGGCCATGAAGC
The DNA here is from genome assembly GCA_905235515.1 of uncultured Bacilli bacterium. Classification (GTDB taxonomy): domain Bacteria; phylum Bacillota_I; class Bacilli_A; order RFN20; family CAG-826; genus CAJOLV01. The sequence continues at coordinate 46,336 of CAJOLV010000002.1, forward strand.
CATTAAGAAATTATGTGCATGGCAAGAAGAAATCATTAAAGAAATCGGTGTCCAAAAAAGAGAAATTGAATTATATCAATGTGATCCAGAAATTGAAAAGGATGTCACCGATAGAGCAGAAGCAAGATTAAAGAAAGCTATTTCTATCTTTGATAAATTAGAAAGACAACACGCGATTGATGAGATTGAAGATGAAATCTTAGATGATTACGATTCCCGTAAATATGAAGACGAAAAGACTCATCAAAAAGTGATGCACATGGTCAATGAAACCCTTGAAGGTTTAGTGGCCAAAGAAGTGAGAAGATTAATCACTGATGAAAAGATTAGACCAGATGGTCGTAAAGTTGATGAAATTCGTCCATTAGACGCTCAAATCGATTTATTGCCAAGAACTCATGGCTCTGCCATGTTCACCCGTGGTCAAACCCAAGTTATCTCTATTACCACATTAGGCGCTAAATCTGATGAACAAATTATTGATAACTTAACTCCAGAAGAAACTAGACACTGGATGCATCATTATAACTTCCCACCATATTCTGTTGGTGAAGTGGGAAGAATGGGTAGTCCAGGTAGAAGAGAAATCGGTCATGGTGCTTTAGGCGAAAGAGCTTTAAGCTATGTCATTCCAAGTGAAGAAGAATTCCCATACACAATTAGAACAGTTGCGGAAGTTGTTGAATCTAATGGTTCCTCCTCACAAGCTAGTATTTGTGCCTCATGCATGTCCTTAATGGCCGCTGGTGTACCAATTAAAGCAATGGTCTCTGGTATCGCTATGGGCTTAATTAGTTCCGGTCCATTAGATGATGATCATCCATATACAATTCTTACTGACATCCAAGGCTTAGAAGATCACTTTGGTGATATGGACTTCAAAGTCGCTGGTACCGAAAAAGGTATTACCGCTTTACAAATGGATATCAAAATTAAAGGTGTCACCCGTGATGTCTTAAAGAAAGCTTTAGCCCAAGCTCATGTCGCGAGAGCGCAAATTAGAGAAGTTATGGCTAAAGCCATCTCTGAACCAAGACCAGATGTTGGTAAATACGCTCCAAAGATGGATACCTTCATGATTGATCCAGATAAGATTAGAGAAGTTATTGGTACTGGTGGTAAAATCATCAACGATATTATTGCTAGATGCGATAATGTTAAGATTGATATCGAAGATAATGGTCAAGTCACTATCTACCATATGGATAGAGAAACCATCAATAAAGCTAAAGCCATCATTATGGATATCGTTAGAGAAGCCAAAGTCGGTGAAGAATTTGTTGGTGAAGTCACAAGAGTCGAAGACTATGGGGCATTCGTCCACTTATTCGGTGATGTCGATGGCTTATGCCATGTCAGTAGACTTGGCTGGGGCTATATTGATAAAGCTAGTGACATCGTCAAAGTTGGTGACAAATTAAAAGTGAGAGTCATTGAAATTGATGAAAAAGGTAAAGTGAAAGTTTCTCATAAAGAATTCTTAGAAAAACCAGAAGGTGTCGAAGAAAAACCAATGAGAATGGAACACCAAACCCGTCCAGATCGCTCTATCAAAGGACCAAAGAAATTTAAAAAATAAATGAAGTTAGACCCAATTTGGGTCTTTCTTTTTTTTGCATTTAATCTTTTATTTAAAAATAAAAAGTGATATATTGATTTTGTCTTTATAGATATAGTCAATTGAAAAATAAGGGGGTTAGCCTTTTATATATGGATAATATACGTATTTGTGCTTTAGGTGGTCTTGATGAATCTGGTCGAGATTGTTATCTGGTCGAAATTAACGACAACATTTTTGTTTTAGATTATGGTGCATCTCTTCCAGATAAGACTCTTCCAGGTATTGACTTTCTCATTCCTAATAGTGACTATCTCGTCAAAAACAAAAATAGAGTAAAAGCCTACATTATGACACATGGTCATGATGAGAATATGGCAGGTCTTAAATATATTTATAATCAAGCACCCGCTCCAATATATTGCACTAAAACTACACAAGGTATCTTAGAGTGGGAGAGCAAAATCTATCGCATAAAGCCACATTTTATGTATGCGATAGTGGAACCAACTAGCAGTGTGGTTATTTCTGGAGTGACTTTTCACTTCTTCCAAACTATGCATAACATCGCAGAATCGATGGGGGTAGTCATCGACACTGATCGTGGATCTATTGTCTATAGCTCTGACTTTATTGTTGATTATACAGTCAATCAACCAGGCTATATCTTTGATATAGATTCATTAATTAGAAGTGGTAAAAAAGATAATACATTGTTATTAATGTGCGAAAGTAAGGCGGCCAATAAACCAGGCTATTGCGCCCCGAAACATCGTCTCACCTCTTTAGTAGAAAATTATTTTAACGATAATAAACGCATCTTCTTATGCTGCTTCTGGGAAAACTTTTATCGTTTACAAGAAATCGCTAATTTGTGTCACAATCATAAAAAGAAAATTTATCTTTATGATGATTATGCGAGAGATTTATTTGAAGAAATTGTTAAATTACCTTATTGCCCATTCTTAAAAAACGACTTTGTTTCACCAGAAGATTTATTGCGAGTTAGAAAACAAGATGTTTTAGTGTTGATGCTTGGCTATGGTGAAGAGCTATACGAAAAGATTTCCGATTTAGCAAAACAAAAGAATTCAGATAGAAGAATAGTTCTTCAAGAAGATGATATCTTTATCTGTGCAGCATTACCAATGCTCTCATTAGAGACAATTGCCACTCATGCGGTAGATGACTTATATAGAACGGGTTGTGAGGTTAAATGGGTTAAGAGCAAAGATATCGTTAGCATGCACGCTAGAGAAGACGATATTAGGGCTTTGTTAACGTTGTTAAAACCTAAATATTATTTCCCAGTTAGAGGAAATTATGTCAATTTAATGGCTAATGCTAGACTAGCAATTTCTACTGGCGTTGGGTTAAATCCAATGAACGTTTTTGTCTTAGATAATGGCATGTCTATTGCCTTTGATGAAGGTTCTCCAAGACCAAGAATTTTAACAAATGAAGTAAACGGCATTAATGTCGCTCCATTATTGGTGGATGGTCGTGGTATCACCTCTGTTGAAGAAGATACGATGGAAGAAAGAAAGAAACTTTCTGAAGATGGTGTTGTTGTTGTAGCAGCAACCATCAGTTTAAAAGAAAAGAAGATAGTATCTGGTCCTGATACACAAATGAGAGGCTTTGTTTATGTCAAAGAAGCTGAGCCATTATTAAAATCAATCGCTAATATTTATGTAGATGAAATTAATACCGCCTTCTCAATGGATGAAACTAATTTTGAAAAGGTCAAAGTGGCAATCGCTGATCGCGCTAAACGGTTCATTAAACGCGAGAACGGTCGAGATCCTCTCATTCTCCCAATTATCATTATGGTGGATTAAGTTATCGCTTAATCCATTTTTTTATTTTCTATTGGACTACTTTAATCCTTATATTTATAATAAATATATATGGAAAAACCTTTATTAAAACCAGTTAATCAAAAACAGTTTTGTTTTTTTGGCGGCATCGCTTTAATCTTGTTGTCCCTAGTGTTAATTCTTAACATGTGGTATGTGGCCCGTGCGTTTACATTTTTGTTTACATTTTTATTTGGCCTAACTAGTTATTTATTATTTGCCATTCTTCTTGGTGTTGGCGTTTACTTATTAGTAAAAAAACAACCCCTTAAGATTAAATTATCTTTAAAATTCTTTGGTGTTGTTTTAATTCTTATTTCCTTAACATTATTATTCACAGCCTTTTATAAACCATCCTATAAACTCAGTGGTTATGGGGAATTTTTTAAAACTCTTGAATATTTCAAGAATCAACATTTCCTAAATTTATTTAAACAACCGGTTGGTGGTGGTTTAATCGGCTCCACTTTATACGATTTATTGGCGGGAATAAGCGCTCCAGTACCATACATTATCGGATTTTTAATCTTATTTGTTGGTTTAACTTTTACGTTTATGAACCCAATCTTAGCGTTATTTGCTAATTATCAAAGCAAAGAAAAAGCACCAAAAGTGAAAAAGAAAAAAGAACTTGAACCACAAACTCAAGAAGTTTTAATTGGAAGAGATTATACTCATGATGCGATTAGAAACGCTTCAATTTTAGATGATCAACGTCCAGTCGAAAAACCAATGAATAAAATGACCCCAATGGCTAATGATGATATACCAAGTGGTTTTAATTCAGAGATGGGTTATCGAAATAATAGTGTGTTTGCGCCAGCCCATTTTATTCCTGGTGTTGCTCCTGGCGATAGTCCTTCAACTGTCGTAGGATTTAATCAACCTGCTAGACCCGCCGCGTTTGAAAAAGCACAACCTGTGCCAGAAATTCAACCTGAACCAATTCAACCTACCACTCCACATATAGAAAAGAATGAACAACTAACTTTAGATTTTGATGCAAGACCAGAACTTGATCCACGTTTAGTGACTGCTCAACCACAGTTTGAAGAACCTGAAGTGGTGAAGAATGATAATCCATATGTCGCTCCAGCACCAATGCCTGCTCCAGCGCCAGCTGTGAAAAAACCAATTAAATGGATTCCTCCTTCTGGAGAATTATTAGAAACATATGAAACTAGTGAAGCTAGTGAATTAAATATTCAAACCGCTGAGCAAAGAACAGAAAAGATTAATCAAACCTTCACTGATTTTGGTATTGGCGCGAGAGTTGTAGGCTATACAATCGGCCCAGCAGTTACTCGTTATAATATTGAATATGATCCAAACGTTCCTGCTAAACGTATTGCCGAAAGAGAAACCGATGTCTCCATTCGTTTAGGTGGTGTGGCATGTCGTTTCCAACCAGTTGTGGAAGGCAGTTTTTATTCCGGTTTAGAAGTGCCTAACGCTAAAGTAACCATGGTGTCTTTTAAAGATGTGTATGAAAAATTACCAGATGTGAAGAAGCATCCAACTGCGATTGCCTTTGGCAAGAACATCAACGGTGATGTTATTTATGAAGATTTCAACTCTTTCCCACACTTATTAGTCGCAGGCACTACTGGTTCTGGTAAATCTATCTTTGTTCACTCTATTATTTCAACTTTAATCATGCGTAATTCTCCTGAGAATTTGAAACTTGTTCTCGTTGATCCTAAGAGAGTGGAATTTGTGAAATATAGAGATATTCCACATTTACTATGTCCGATTGTCTCGGATCCACATAAAGCTAAACCATTAATGGACAAATTAGTGGAAGAAATGAACAAACGTTATGACCTTCTCGCGGAAGGTGATGGCTTCCAAAATATCAAAGAATATAACGAATACGCTGAAGAAAAAGGCATACCAAAGATTCCAACTATTATCGCGATTGTCGATGAATTTGGTGATTTAGTGCAAACTTGTAAAGAGATTAGTCAACCAATCATTTTGATTGGTCAAAAAGCTCGTGCTTGTGGTATTCACTTATTAATTGCCACTCAATCTCCAACTAGTGATATTATTACCGGTTCAATTAAATCTAACCTTCCTACTCACGTTGCTTTATCAACATCTAACGCTAATCAATCCGTCGTAATCATTGGTGAAGGCGGTGCGGAAAAGTTGCTTGGTAAAGGTGATATGTTAGTCGATTGTGCGACTATTTCTCGTCAAAACAAAGTTCGTTTGCAAGGTTGCTTTATCGCGGGTAAAGAAATTGGTCGTATTGCTAATTATTTAAGAGAGCATTATGACACTCAATACGATGAAAACTTCCTTAATTTAGAAGAGGAAGCCCAACAAAGTGCACAAGTAGCGATTGCCTCTGGTGATGTTATTCCTTCCGCTGATGCAAGAGAAGAAGAAAGATATCAATCAATTAAGGGCTATGTAATGGGCCAACAATATACATCAATTAGTAAGATTCAAAGAGATTGTGCAGTCGGATTTAACCGCGCTGGTCGTTTCTTTAATAGATTAGTGGCAGAAGGTATCGTTAATCCAGAACCAGAAGGTAATAAAGGTTCTCGAGTTTTAGTTCACGATATTTTGAGTGATAACTCATTAGATGATAGCGTGCCTGTCAGTGATGAATTAACAGATTAATTATGAATGGTTTTATAAAAGCAAAATTAGTGTCTTTACATCATATTGACGTACTTTTATTTACCACCGCTCAGATGGAATATAATCCTTCTTTTACTTTGTTTATTGATGGAGTGAAAGCCTATAAACCGACAATTATTAGAAGAACAGCTAATAAAGATGTCTATTTATTTAGGCTCGAATTAAAAGAATCTTATGATTTTTCAAAGAGGTATTTCATTGCCTTTATGAATTTCCCATTGCAAACAATTGATATCTCCAATGTTCCAGACTTTAAAGAATTCGATCAATTATTTTCTTATGATGGAGATGATTTAGGCAACACTTATACAAAAGAAGAAACTAGTTTTGCCCTTTGGGCGCCTATTTCGCCATCTGTTCAATTACTCATTGAAAGTGATAGCGGTTTCATATCTTATGATATGACTAGAACTGATAAAGGTGTCTATCGTCTAACTTTAAAAGGTGATTATAAAAACAAAAAATATTGTTATTTAATTGAAAATAATGGTGTTTGTCGTGAAACACCTGATATCTACGCAAAAGCAAGCTCTATCAATAGCCAATATTCCGTTGTTGTTGATTTATCAGAAATTGAAAAGATGGGGACAGTCGATTTTAAAAACGCTGATATCAAAATGGTCGATTCCGTCATTTATGAAGTTAATGTTCGTGACTTTAGCGAAGATAAAAACACTGATATTGAACAAAAGGGTAAATTCCTCGGTTTTGTTGAAGAAGGTCGAAAGACCAAAGGTGGTCACCCAGCTGGATTAGATTATTTAAGTTATCTAGGAATTACTCACGTCCAACTTCAACCAATTCACGATGTTAATAATGTTCCAGAAGATAATCCAAAATATGCTTATAACTGGGGTTATGATCCATGTAGTTATTTTGTTTTAGAAGGTGCTTATTCTTCTGACCCTTATGACCCGATAGCGAGAATTAAAGAATTTAAAACCATGGTCAATAAGCTCCATAAGAGAAATATTGGGGTAATTATAGACGTTGTCTATAACCATTGTTATGAATGGCTTTATTCGACATTTGAAAAGACTGTTCCTAATTATTATTTTAGAAAGAAAAAAGATGGTTCATTATCATCTATTTCCGGATGTGGCAATGATATAGCGAGTGAAAGACCGATGGTCAGAAAACTTATCCTCGATAGTGTTCTTTATTTATTCAAACAATTTGATATTGATGGATTAAGATTTGACTTAATGGGCTTATTAGATATCACCACAATGAATGAGATTGAAAAAGCAGTAAGAGAGATTAAGCCAAACGCTTTCCTATATGGTGAAGGTTGGAATATGGGTTTACAAATCCCAGAAAACGAACGCGCTAGTGCGGATAACGCTGATAAATTACCTGGCTATTCCTTTTTTAACGATATGTTCCGCGACATTGTTAAAGGTCCAACTTTTAGAGATGGAATAACTGTTAAAGGATTCGCTAACGGGGATGTCAATTATTATTTCGGTTTAGAATATGTGATGAATGGTTCTATTTTAGACCTTTCATATAGACATAGATTCTTAGATGCGAATCAATCCATCAACTATGTTGAATGTCACGATAATAACACTTTATTTGATAAATTAACCAAATCTAATCCCGATGATGATGAATCAATGATTTATGAAAGAGTAAGATTAGCTAATGATATTATCATGCTTTCCTTTGGCGTGCCTTTATTCCACATGGGCCAAGAAATTGGTCAATCTAAATTAGGTTTAGACAATACTTATAACATCTTGAAGATTAATAATATGAATTGGTTGCAAGTTGATAAGAATTTTGAAATGGTCGACCATTTTAGATTCACAATCGAAATGAGAAAGAATCATTTATCTTATCTCCATAAAACCAAACCTGAAGAAATCGCTAATGTCTATAAGTTTGAAAGATTAGATAATAATGTAGTAAAAATTAAAGTCGCTACTGATGATTATGATGATTTAGAAATCTACATTAATACATTAAATGACCCACAGTTATTTGTCTTTGATGATTATCGCTCAGTGTTAGTCAATACCGCCAAAGATAATCTAATCTTAAAAACCTTCCAATTATCTCCAGCAAGACTTAATGTCGTATACAAAAGTAAAAAATAAACCTTCTTAAAAAAGAAGGTTTTTTCTTAAATATTTCGGATATCTATTTTTAATAATACGTCCATCACTTTTAGCGATATCAATGCTAACACCTTGATATTTTAATAAGACATATCCTTTTGGATAAACGATATCTAAGCTCTCGCCTCTGATATATTTCAAAGCGTTTTCTTTTGATATTTCTAATTCGTTTTTAAAAGTAGAAATATTGCGAGCGTAATGGATATCATATTTAATATCATCTTTTAAGAACTCACCAAGTTTTACTCCATTGCGGACAACATTAAGATTTTTAATATCAAATTCATAATTAGCGAGATAGGAGATGTCTCCATATTTATGTAAGTGTTTTCCTTCATATAAAGGACCCTTATATTTTTCAACGCTTTCTTTTAATTCACCAGGTTTTTTAAATAGACAAATATAATGACCTTCACCTGGAAACAAAGATGGAAATAGATGAATTCCTAGTTTTGATTCGGATTGATAAAAATATAGGTTAGATTCAAAAGGTAAAATTTCGGCGTTTGAGTTATCTAATAAATATTGAGCAACTTCTTCATCTTCTTCATAAGAGAAAGAACACGTTGAATAGATTAATTTCCCACCTGGTTTCAGCATTTTATAAGCGTAAGAAATTAACTCTTTTTGAATCTCAGCAAATTTTAAGACTTTATTATATGACCAATCCTCTTTCATTAAATCATTTTTTCTAAACATTCCGCTTCCTGAACACGGAGCATCAAGAATAATCGCATCAAAAGTGTTGAGATATTTATGATAAATAATAGAAAAATCATTTGATAAAATCAAAAGATTGCCTAAACCCATTCTTTCAGCGTTTTCTTTAATTATTTTAGCGCGTGGATAAGATAAGTCGTTAGAGACGATTAATCCTGTATCATTCATTAATAGAGACGCTTGAACAGATTTTCCCCCTGGCGCGGCACATAAATCTAAAACTATTTGCATGGGTTTAACATCTAATAGATAACTCACTAACATCGCGGATGGTTCTTGTAGATAAAATACTCCTAATTCATGTAAAAGGCTTTTCCCTAATTGATATTCATTTTTATCATATAAGTAACCATTCTTAACAATAGGATGCATTTCTAAATGAGGGTAAAATGAAAATAGTTTTTCTTCACTCATTTTGCGAGTATTTAAAAGCAAAGCGTGTTTATCCGATTCATTTAATGACTCAAATAACTGATTAATTTCTTCTTCGCTAAGATACTTTTTTAAATGCTCTTCAAATGTCATACAGATGGTAATATTGTATATCAATTCGTTCTATTTTAATAGAAATCTATGATACAATGATTACGTATTTGTCGAGGTAATACTTATGAGAATGGTTGACTTAATTATCAAAAAAAGACAAGGTCATGAATTGACTGATGAAGAAATTAGATTTTGGATTAAAGGTTATGTCGATGGTGAAATCCCAGATTATCAATCTTCTGCGATGCAAATGGCAATTGTCTTTCAAGGAATGAATAATAGAGAAATTGCTACTTTAACTGATGCGATGCTTCATTCTGGTGAAGTTTTGAATTTAAGTAATATTAAAGGTGTTAAAGTTGATAAGCACAGCACTGGTGGTGTTGGTGATAAGACCTCTTTGGTCCTTGGACCAATGGTCGCTGCATGCGGAGCGACTCTTGCTAAAATGAGTGGTCGTGGTTTAGGTCACACTGGTGGTACCTTGGATAAATTAGAATCGATTCCAGGAGTGACAATTGCAATTTCTGGTGAAAGATTTGTTAATCAAGTCAATGATATTGGCTGTGCGATTGTCGGACAAACTGGTAGCTTAGTTCCTGCTGATAAAAAGATGTATGCCTTACGTGATGTCACAGGCACAGTGGAATCTATTCCATTAATTGCGTCATCTGTTATGTCTAAAAAACTCGCTAGTGGAAGTGATGTTATCTTATTAGACGTCACTGTTGGCGAAGGTGCATTTATGAAAAATGTCGCTCAAGCTCGACAATTAGCCCATATCATGGTTGATATCGGAAGAAGACTAGGAAGAGACGCAAGAGCAGTCTTATCAAATATGAGTGAACCTTTAGGTTTAGCGGTCGGTAATTCTCTAGAAGTTAAAGAAGCGATTGCAGCTTTACAAGGTCACGGACCAGAAGATTTAATGGAACTTTGCTATATCACCGGTTCAATTATGCTAGAACAAGCCAAAGTCTTCTCTTCTCGTGAAAAAGCAAGAATTGCTTTAGAAGACGCTGTTAAATCTGGCGCGGCATTTGATAAATTTGTCAAGATGGTTAAAGCGCAAGGCGGCGATATTGAATATATCCTACATCCAGAAAAATTTGAAATGGCTAAAGAAATCATTCCAATCTACGCTGATGCGACTGGTTATATTAAGTCATTAGATGCCTTAACAATTGGTGTTTCTTCTATGAAGCTCGGTGGTGGAAGAGAAACATTAGATGATGTTATCGATATGTCGGCTGGCATCGTTTTAAATAAAAAAGTTGGTGATCAAGTTAAAGAAGGCGACTTACTCGCTACTTTATACACCAACAAACCAAAAGATATTTATGAACCAATTGCTTTAGATGTTTTACATACATTCCAAATTACTTCTGAATATGTTGAACATCAAAAAGTTATCCTTGAGGTTATTGAATAATGAGTCAGCCTTTAGCAGATTTAATGCGTCCTGAAATTCTTGATGAAATGGTGGGTCAAGCCCATCTTTTAGGCAAAAATTCTTTATTTCGTAAAGTAATTGAATCTGGCAGTGTGCCAAATATGATTTTTTATGGCCCTCCAGGAACTGGTAAGACTACTGCGGCAAGAATCATCGCTAAGAAGACTAACAAATCTTTATACCATTTAAATGGCACATCAGCATCAACTGAAGATATCAAAAAAGTGATTTCTGATATCAATAGTTTGTTTTCGACAAATGGTATCTTACTTTATCTCGATGAAATTCAATATCTAAACAAAAAGCAACAGCAATCTCTATTAGAGTTTGTTGAATCTGGTGAGATTACTTTGATCGCCTCCACAACTGAAAATCCATATTTTTACATCTATCCTGCTTTGTTATCTCGATGCACGGTTTTTGAATTTAAAGCTGTCACTGCTGATGAGATTAAAAAAGCCATTTCAAGAGCGTGCGAGAAGTTAAATATAAAGATTGATGAGGATGCATTAGAACTTTTATCGGTTGGCTCTAATGGAGATGTCCGTAAATCATTAAATAACTTAGAATTTTTAGCTAAATCACTGAAAAAGGGCAAAACAATTTCAAAGAAATTGGTGGAAGAATTAATTGATCGCGCTAATATTTCTTATGATCGAAGTGAAGATAAACATTTTGATAATTTATCAGCATTAATGAAGTCATTAAGAGGGAGCGATCCTGATGCGGCAATATTCTATTTAGCCAAGATGCTTGAAGCCGGTGATTTAATCGCAGCGGCAAGAAGATTATTATGCTCGGCTAGTGAAGATGTTGGGCTTGCTTATCCAAATATTATTCCTTTAGTGAAGTCATGCGTAGATACCTTTGCAACTTGGCCTACCAGAAGCGAGATTACCGTTAGCAAACGCTGCAATATTAATCGCCACCGCTCCAAAGAGCAATGCGGCATGTTTAGCAATAGATGCTGCAATGGCGGATGTTAGAGCAGGTAAAGGAACTGGTGTTCCACGTACTTTACAAAATACTCATTACGATGGCGCGGATGCTACTATTAAAGGCCAAAATTATAAATATCCACACAATTATAAACATCATTGGGTAGCGCAACAATATTTACCAGATGATATCAAACAAGCTAAATATTATGTCTATCAAGACAATAAATATGAACAAGCTCTAAAAGAATATTGGGAGAAAATTAAAAAATGAGAGTTGTCTTAACCACAGTGTTAGAAGCTAACGTTAAAGTAAATGACAAATTAATCGCTAAAATAAATCGCGGTTATCTTTTGCTTGTTGGTTTCACTGATGGCGATGATAAAGAGACCGTTGATAAAATGGTTGATAAGATTCTCTCACTAAGAGTGTTTCCAGATGAAAATGGACAAATCAATATCTCTTTACAAGATGTCAATGGTTCAATTCTTTCCGTTAGTCAATTTACTTTATATGCGAATGCCGCTAAGGGGAGAAGACCATCATTTGTTGATGCTTTAAGGCCAGGAGAAGCTGAGCCATTATATGATTATTTCAATCAACAAATCGAATTGAAGTATGGGAAATTACAAACTGGCATCTTTGGAGCGGATATGAAAGTAGAGAGCATCAACGATGGTCCATTTACCCTACTATTAGATAGTAAGGAGTTATTCTATCAATGAGAGTTTTAATCGGATTAAGCGGTGGTGTCGATAGCGCGGTTGCGGCGTATTTATTAATGAAGGAAGGCTATGAAGTAACTGCCTGTTTTATGCGTAACTGGGACGCTCTTGCAAATGGAGATTATCTTGGTAACCCAACGATTAATAACAATCAATGCCCACAAGAAAAAGATTATGATGATGCTTGTAAAGTCGCGGAAAAACTTGGCATAAAAATTTTAAGAGCGGATTATATCAAAGAATATTGGGATAACGTTTTTTCCTATCTCATTAAAGAATATGAAAATGGGAGAACTCCAAATCCAGATATTTTTTGTAATAAATATATTAAGTTTGGACCATTTATTGATTTCGCTAAAAAGAATGGCTTTGACGCTATTGCGATGGGCCATTACGCTAAAAGAATTGATAAAGATGGCAAAGCGTATTTGTGTAAATCTTATGATCAAAACAAAGACCAAACTTATTTCTTAAGTCAAATTTCTCAAGAACAAGTATCCTTCTGTTTATTTCCTTTAGGAAATATTGATAAGACTGAAGTGAGAAGAATTGCTCATGAATTAGATTTAGAATCGGTGATGGACAAAAAAGATAGCACAGGTATTTGTTTTATTGGTGAAAGAAACTTCAGACAATTTTTACAAAATTATATTCCTGCTAAGGATGGGGATATTGTTGATATAGAAACCGGCAGAGTCTTAGGCCGTCATGTTGGGTCAATGTATTACACAATTGGGCAAAGAAGAGGTCTTGGTATTGGTGGTATACATGGAGAAGAAGCAAAAGGCTGGTTTATCGTTAAAAAAGACGTCAAGAAAAATATCCTTTATGTCGCTAGTGGAGACGAAAACGAATACTTACTCTCAGATAGTTGCACAGTGACTAATCTCAATTGGATCACGGATAAACCAAAAGAAGGCCAGCATTTCTATGCAAAATTTAGATATCGTCAAAAGGATAATGGAGTCACTATTCACTTGCTAAATGATGATAAAATTGAATTAATATTTGATGAACCTTATAAAGCTGTCACTCCAGGCCAGGCAGCAGTTTTATATGATGGAGAAATATGTTTAGGTGGTGGATTAATCGAACACACCTATATGAACAATAACCAAACAGACTAATTTGTTATTGTGAAAGATATAATTATCTTTTATAATACAAATCGGAAATAAATCTTATCTCAATCAATCCTAGAGAGTGCGGATGGTGGAAGCGCATATTGATAAATAAGAGAGCCACTTCCCTGAGCTCGGGTAATGCCGACGAGTCATTAACGTAAATAATGAAAATTAAGTGCACACCGCAATAGCGGGTGAAATAGGATGGTAACGCGGTAATTCGTTCCTATAAGGAACGTTTTTCTATATTTGGAGGAATAATATGAAAAAATTAACTTCAGCAGAAATTAGACAAATGTGGTTAGATTTCTTTGAAAGCAAAGGTCACCATGTCGAGCAAGGAGCATCTTTAATCCCAAAGAACGATCCAACTTTATTATGGATTAACGCCGGTGTTGCGGCTTTAAAGAAATATTTTGATGGTAGCGAAATTCCTCCGAGTAGAAGAATCACTAATGCGCAAAAATGTATTAGAACTAACGATATTGAACACGTTGGTCACACTGCAAGACACCACACATTCTTTGAAATGATGGGTAACTTTTCTATCGGCGACTATTTCCGCAAAGAAGTAATTCCATGGGCAGTTGAACTTCTCACTAGTGAGAAATGGTATGGTTTAGACAAAAATAGATTATACATGACCTATTTTCCAAATGATTTAGAAACGAAAAAATGTTGGATGGATGCGGGAATTAGTGAAGACCATTTAATCCCTCAAGAAGGTAACTTCTGGGAAATCGGAGCGGGACCATGTGGACCAGATACCGAAATGTTCTATGACCGTGGTGAAAAATATGACCCAGACCATATTGGTTTAGATCTTTTAAAGAAAGATATGGAAAATGACCGCTATGTGGAAATCTGGAATATCGTTTTCTCGCAATTTAATTCTGAACCAGGAAAAAAGAGAGAAGAATATAAAGAATTGCCAAGCAAAAACATCGATACTGGCGCAGGCTTAGAAAGATTTGCTTGTATCATTCAAGAAACAGACACTAATTTTGAAACTGATTTATTTTATCCAATTATTTTAAAAGTCGAAGAAATGACTGGTCATAAATATGATGAAAATCATTTAGCTTTTAGAGTTATCGCTGACCATATTAGAAGTATCACATTCGCTTTAGCGGATGGGGAAATGTTTTCTAATGAAGGTAGAGGTTATGTCTTAAGAAGACTGCTTAGAAGAGCAGAACGTTATGGCAGAGTCTTAGGCATCAATGAACCATTCTTATATAAGTTTGTGGATTTGGTGGCGGACATTATGCGTAGCTATTATCCATATTTAGACAACAAGAAAGAATTTGTCGCTAAAATGGTCAAAGCGGAAGAAGAAAAATTCATTAAGACTCTCGCTAATGGCGAATCTCTCTTAATTAAAGCAATTGAAGGTAAAGACATCTTACCAGCGGAAGATATGTTTAAACTTTATGATACTTTTGGTTTCCCAAAAGAATTAACCATCGAAATATGTGAAGAAAATCATGTCAAAGTCGATATGGATGGCTTTAATAAATTAATGGCAGAACAAAAAGAAAGAGCGAGAAAAGCACGTGGCGATAGACAATCAATGAATAAACAATCTATTGATTTAATGAATTGCACTTTACCAAGCGCTTTCTTATATCAAAGTGAACCTGTTGAAACAGAAATCATTGCCTGTTTTAAAGATGGTGTCAAAGTTGATTCCATCTCTGATGTAGGTGAAATAATGTTAAAAGAAACTAACTTCTACGCGGAAAGTGGCGGTCAAGTCTCAGACATTGGTCAAATTGAAAATGAATCCTTAGCTTTAAAAGTCACATCTGTTAATATAGCACCTAATAAACAACACCTTCACACTGTGGAAGTTTTATATGGCGAAGCAAAAGTTGGTGACAAAGTCACAGCGAAAATTGATGAGGCAAGAAGAAAGAGAATTATGAGAAATCACTCTTCTGTTCACTTATTACAAAAAGCCTTAACCGAAGTTTTAGGTGAACATATTGCTCAACATGGTTCTTATGTCACTGATGAATATTCTCACTTTGACTTTAACCACTTCCGAAAGATGACTCCAGAGCAAATTAATGAAGTGGAGAAAAAGGTTAATCAATATATTGATATGGCGATTCCTTGTGAAGTTAAAGAACTTCCAATTGCGGAAGCACAAAAACTTGGCGCGAAAGCTTTGTTCAACGATAAATATGGTGATGTTGTTAGAGTTGTATGCTTTGGTGAGACCAGCAAAGAATTTTGTGGTGGCACTCATGTCAGTAACTCTCAAGATATTGGCGTGTTTGTTATTGAATATGAAGAAAGTGTCGCTGCAGGTATCCGTCGTATCCAAGCTCGCACATCTGCTGGTGCATATGAATTAATTAAACATCGTGAAAACATCTTAAATCGTGTCAAAGACACTCTTAACAGCGGTTCTTATGAAGATGTCAATCAAAGATTATCCGCTTTAGTGAATGAAAAAGATGCGTTAAGAAAAGCTAACGAATCATTAAATGACAAACTCGCTTTCTTAAATGCCAGTTCATTAAAAGAACAATTTAAAGATATTAATGGTGTGAGCTTACTAGTTTCTTATCAAAAAGGGCAAGGTAGAAATGACTTATTGTCACTAATTGATAATTTAAAACAAGATAAGCCAAATTATGTCATCGTTTTATTCGGTGAAGAAAATGGTGGTGTGCCAATTGTTGCAGCAGTTAGCAAAGCTGGTATTGGAAAAGGCTATAAAGCTGGTGCACTAGTGAAATTTGCCGCTCAGGTATTACTTGGTGGAGGCGGAGGTAGAGATGAAATCGCCTCTGGTTCAGGTAGAGATGCTAGCAAGATTAATGAGGCTATTGAAATCATTAAAGGACTAGTTAAATAATGAATAAAGTTATTGGCTTAGATTTAGGAACAAGAACCCTCGGTATCGCTAAAAGCGATGTCTTAGGTTTTGTCCATGGCGTGGAGACATTTCGTTTTCCACCAAATCAATATATCATCGCACGTCAACATGTCCTTGATGTTGTAAAAGAGATAGGCACTAAAGAGATTGCTCTTGGTTATCCTTTACACTTAAGTGGAGAACAAAGTGAGATGAGTGAAAATGTGATTAGATTCCGTGATGACTTGCTAGCGATGGATTCAACATTAGATATCCACTTAGTGGATGAAAGATTATCATCAGTCACCGCTAATCAAAGTATTTCTCAAAGAGGGATGAATCACGACCAAAGAAGACAAAATGTCGATAAAATAGCGGCCTGTGTTATTTTAGATACATATATTCGAACAAAGGAGAACAAAAGATAATGGAAATTGGTGAAGATAAAAAATTAATCATCGATGACGATGAGGGCAATCAGCTCGAAAAGGAAATTGAGGAAGGCAAAGAATTAATTATTGATGATGGCGAGGGTAATCAATTCAAAATGGAAATCCTTTTCACCTATCATAATGAAGAGAGAAATAAGAATTATGTTTTCTTCTTTGATCCTAAGGATCCAGACAATGTTATCCCAATGATTTATCACGAAGATTACACTTTAGAAGAGATTGAAGATGACGAAGAATATGAAGAAGTGGAAGAAGTCTTCAATGCTTATGAAGAAGATCCAAAAATTCAAGATTTAAAAAACAAATAACTATTTATGGAAATAATCAAACGTTATTGATATAATAACGCTTGCTAAATCCTAAGGAGAATTATCTTATGGCAGAAAAAACAAAATTAACTCAATATGGATATAAAAAATTAGAAGATGAATTAAATAACCTGATTCACGTTGTTAGTGAAGAAGTGAAAGTCCAATTAGCGGAAGCCCGCGCACAAGGCGACTTAAGCGAAAACGCCGACTATGACGCTGCAAGAAACAAACAAGCAGAAGTTGAAGCCCGCATTAAAGAAATTGAAGAAATTTTAAATAATTGTGAAATCATTTCTGAAGGTGGCAAAAATAAGAACAAAGTTTCTCTTGGTTCTACAGTCACAATTAAGTTCCTCAACAATGGTAAAGAAGATACCTATATGTTGGTGGGAACAGTCGAAGCGGACCCATTTAATAAGAAAATTTCTATTGCTTGCCCTCTTGGTGAAGCGATTCTTGGTAAGGCTGTTGGTGATGTCATAGACATCAAAGTTGAAAAACCATACAAAGTCGAAATCTTAAAATTAGAAAATATTTAAAAATTTTCAAAAAAAGTGCAACTAAATTGAAAAATCTCCGAATAGTTTATGAGGAGGTTTTTTTATGGTAAAACTCATTATTGGCGCTGTTGTCGTCGTCTTTATTGTCATTGCGGGCTTTATGATACTGGACCCACAATTGAATCCACAAACAGTAGCAGACACCACAGAAGTGGGGGAAACATTTTCTTATACTATCGAGGGAGAAGTCAGTAAACCTGGCACATACACTCTAGCAGACGCCGCTACAATGTCAGATCTCATTGATGCTGCTGGAGGTATCGCGAGTAACGCTGATGATCGCGCTTATTTTTTAACCGCGACATTAACTAAAGGGCAAACTTATTTTATTGCTAGTAAGTTTGATGCGTCTGACATTTGTGGCAATACCACAATTGAAAAAGTTAACATTAATGCCGATCCAGCCGATAAATTAAGCTCGATTAATGGTATTACTTCATCAATTGCAGCATCTATTGTCTCTTATCGTCAAGAAAAAGGAACTTTCCAAACATTGGAACAACTCAAAGATGTTTATGGAATTGGGGATGCAACGTATCGAAGAGTACGAAACCTAGTCATACTCCATGAAGAAGAATGATTATATTCCTATTCTTTATATCTTTATTATTAGGAATAACTCTTAAAAACTCTTGGATTGCTATTGGCATCATTAGTGTCTTATTCTTTCTATTTCTTATTTTTAAAAGGAAAGTAAAAAAGGGAATAATCATTTATGCCTCAATCTTTCTATTTGGCTTTGGAATCAGTTTTATAAACATCACTTATCCAAAGGATACAACGGAATATGTTGGAATAATTTATCAAGCCAAAGACAATTATTTCTTATTTAATTCTGGCGGTGAAAGACTCTATTGTTATAAGAAAAATCACGATTATGAAATAGGTGACATTGTTAAGATTAAAGGAAATAAGGAAGATTTTGATTTCACTGTTTTAGAGTCTAATTTTGATTTTGAAAATTATTTAGAAACTAAAGGTGTTTTACACGCTCTAAAGATAAATCGCGAAGAGATTAAGTTCAAAACCCCATTTAAATTTAGGGCGTTAAAGAAAAAGTTTATTGCAAAGTTTGATAGTGAAGCAGGCATCACAGTTAATTCCATTTTGTTTTCTGATCACGATGACAATTCTTTGACAAGTGTGATAACTGATTTACATTTATCGAGATTAATAAATACAGGTGGACTATATTTTCACGCCTTAATTTCTGCTTTAAATTACTTTTTTACTAGACGTATTAAAAAGAAGTGGGGCGAATTAATATCTTTAGGGATATGTAGCTTTTATTTATTAGCGACATTTCCTCGCTTTAGTCTAATTCGATTGACCTTTATTTACATTTTTAAATGGGTAAATGAACATATATTAAAAAAACGATTCACTTATTTAGAGATTATTTCTCTTTCCGGAATATTCTTCTTATTAATAAGCCATCATCTTGCTCTGCAAGATAGTTTCTTGCTTGGCTTTGGCATACCACTTTTAGTGTATTTTATTAACCAAAGTTTTACATTTGTTAAAGGATTAAAAAAGAAACTTTTAATAATGGGTTTTGTTTATCTGTTCTTTATTCCTTTTGAACTGAGATATTTTCATTCTTTATCGCCTTTATCTATTGTCTATCAAATGTTATTATCGCCTCTATTTATTGTTTTCTTCATGATGGCCTTATTAAGTTTTCATTTCATCCCAATTTATAAATTAGTTAATGCATATAACACTTTTCTTACTTGGATAGTTAATCCGATAAGTCACACAAAAATAGAAATCTATAATCCAGAATTTCATCCAATAATAGTAGTGGTTTATTATTTATTGCTACTAGCGTTACTTTATTATTCGTCAATTAGATTTGTGCCAATAAGAAGGTTTTTAATAAGTTCTTACGCTATATTTTTAACAATCTATTCCTTACCGATAAATAACGCTATCACGACCGAGGTAAGTTTTATAAATGTAGGTCAAGGCGATTGCTGCTTTATTCGTGAGAAAAATAAAACAGTATTCATTGACACTGGTGGTTTACAATATATGGATTTGGCGAAAGAAAGTTTAATTCCATTTTTGAAAAAGAAAAGAATCTATTCAATTGATTTAATAATTACTACTCATGATGACTTTGATCATAATGGAGCGTTAGCTTCTTTAAAAAAGAACTTTAGAGTCAAAAGAACAATGACGAACACGAATTATCAAGATACTATCGTAGGTAGTATGACTTTTAAAAACTACAATAACCACATATTTGACCAAAGTGAAGATAATGAAAAATCTCTCGTTATTGGATTTCATTTATCTAATCACGATTATTTGATTACTGGCGACGCTGGTATAGCTAATGAAAAAGACATTATGAACGAATATGATTATATTCCTTGCGATATTTTAAAGGTTGGCCACCATGGTAGTAATACCTCAACTTCAGATGAATTTATAAAGTGGTTAAAGCCTAGTATAGGAGTGATATCTGTAGGTAAAAATAATCGTTATGGACATCCACATCAAAATGTCATTCAAATCTTAAATAATAATGGTGTAAAGATCCGAAGAACTGACCTAGAAGGGACAATAACATTCAAATCATTTCTTATTTAATAAAAAGGTTGAAGTGATTTGGTATCATCTATGAAAGTATTGAAATTAAAACTATTAATAATTGCACCATCAAATGAGTAGTTTTTTGCAAAAACCAGTTTCTAACTACATTTGATGTAGTTTTCTCGCTTTAGCGTATATAATAAAGTCATGGTTTATCTCATTTATGGCAATCAAACTCCATCAATCAAATCGCGAGTAAAAAAGATTATTAAGGAGAATCTTCCTGATAATGATGAAATGAATCTCGTTAAATTTGATGCAAGCAATGTATTAATTCAAGAATGGATTGATGAAGCAAACTATGTTCCTTTAGGCTATGAACATAAGATTGTCATCGCTGATAATTGCTATTTCTTATTAAAATCAAAACCAAAGAATAAAATTGAAGCTGACCAAAACTATGGTGAATTAATGAACTTTTTGTTACATCCTAGTGAAGATTGCGACCTCATTTTAACTGTTCCTTCTTTAGCAGTCGCTACTAATAGCGATATTTATAAAACCATTAAGGAAACTGGCAAAATTATTGAAATTCCAGATTTAGATCAAAATGGTTGGAAAGATGGTGTTAGAAGATATTGTTTTGAAAACGCTCATTTAAAAATCGATAATGATGCCCTAAATGAACTTGCTGATAGAACAGCAGGGGATGTTGCTTTACTTCAAACGAGTGTCGCTAAATTATCTTTATATACAGACCATGTGAGATATGAAGATGTCATTTTAATGGTGGTGCGTCCTCTTGAAGATAATACTTTCTTAATCTTTAATTATTTAATTAATGGGAAGAACGCTGATGCGGTGAAACTCTTTAGAGATTTAAGAGTGAGTAATGTGGAACCAGTAACTTTAATTATGATGCTAGGCAATCAATTCCGTTTATTAAATCAAGTGTTCTATCTATTTAAAAACGGAAGAACAGATGACGAAATCGCCAAGGAATTAAATATCAAACCAATCAGAGCCCAAATTCTCCGTAAGAACACTGGTTTAGTTTCTGAAAAAGCCATTCATCGTACATTAAACGATTTATTTGAATTAGATTTACAAATTAAAAGCGGCCTTGTAGACCGCTTCTATGCTTTTGAATTATTTTTAATAAACTTTAAAAGAAAATAATTATTTTTCTTCTTTTAAGCCGTTCACTAAACGTTGTAAGGAAGCTTTTTGTCTGGAAGCTGTGTTCTTGTGTTGAATACCATCAGAAACTGATTTGTCGATTAAGCGGAATGCTTTGACTAATAATTCTTCAGCTTTAGCTAAATCTTTAGCTTCAACTGCTAATCTAACTTTCTTGCTGGCTGTACGAATAGCGGATTTTGCGCTAGCGTTTCTTTGACGAGCTTTTTCGTTTGTTCCGATACGTTTGATTTGTGATTTAATATTTGCCATAAAATGTTATACCTCTTTCAATGCCGCGTTATATGTTATCAAATGTGTACAAATAATGCAATTATTTATTATTTCTTTTTTAATTGAGCGATTTCATAAACGAAATCGTTAACGGACGCCATAACACCTAATGTTTCTTCTTTAAAGGTGATTTGGAAATGTTCTTGTAAATTCTTGATTAACTCGACGTAACTCATGGAGTCGCCACCTAAGTCATTCACCCAGTGAGCGTCATCTTCAATCTTGAAGGATGGAAGGAGAAGAACTTTAGAGAAAATTTCTCTAACTGGAACCAAGATTTCATCAACTGTCTTTTGATCAAATTCTTCAAACTTTTTCGCTTTGTGTTCTTGATTTAGTGGGATATATTCGCCCGTGTTATCTGCAATCGCCTTACGAATGGCAAAGCGTTTAACTTTCATATTATTCGCTAATGGAAGTTTTCCTTTAGACAAATAAATTGTTGATATTTTACTTTGATGTGGAAGTTTTGGTTCAATTTCTTTAACCAATAAATCGAATGCCTTGATATCTTCTTCATTAATTGAATTATCAGTTTCAAGGACTAAAGCAATGTCTTCCACATTTTTCTTATCTTTGTTAGGAACACCTAAGATACATAGATGATTTACGTGTGGTAAATCTTTAAAAAAGATTTCTAATTCATCTGGGAAGATATTCTCCCCATCAGCGTTAATGATGACATCTTTTTGTCTTCCTTTTAAGATGTAATTACCTTTTTCGTTAACTTCAGCGATATCACCAGTTGGGAAGAAACCATCTTTATCAAACTCAGTTTCTTTTTCCACGCCACCAATGATTTCTCTAATATGAATTGTAGGTGATTTAACAAATAGTTGACCATCTTCAATTTTATATTCAACACCATATAATGGGTGACCGATTGTGCCTAATAGTCTATCTTTCACATCTGGAGACAATTCCACGGATGTAACACCGATTTCAGTCATACCGAATCCATCATAGAGATTGTATCCAAGACCATTAATTGTTCTTAAAGTATCTTGAGATAAGAAGCCACCGCCAGAAATGCAATATCTAATGTGATGACCGAGCAATAATTTTTGAACATGTTTTCTAACAATACCCTTACTGGCCTTACCGGCTTCTTCTTTTGTGATGTCACCTAAGTTATAGGCAATCATCTTATTTAAGAGTTCTTGTTTTTCTTCTTCAAGAAGCGCAAACTTACGTGTTACTTGTTGCGCTAATGAATCCCAGAATAGCGGAACTGAATAGACGTGAGTAACTTTTGCCTTTCGGCAAATGTATTGAATATCACTTGGCGCTAAGCTGGCTGGATATACTAATGCACTGCCATAGAAGGAATACCAGAGGAAGACAGCGACGAACCCGAAGATATGATGGAATGGAACCATTGCCAAGATATTGATTTTCCCTTCACTCTTTGGATACATAATGTCTTTTGTTTCTAAAGATATATTGAGCGAGCAACAGATTTGATGACACAAGTTTTTGCCATTAAATACCATTAATTTCACATCACCGGTTGTGCCACTGGAACAGAAGATAACTTCATCAGCCCATCTTGGTTCCATGCTTTCCCCTTTATATTCAACGAGATCTTCAGGAACGACTTTTTTGACTTCGTATGAGAACATATCATCAGTGACGATACCAACTGCCTTACTTTGTTTAATTAAGTTAGCTGTACCATCTTTACTAGTTCTGGCATCAATCAAAAGTGGTTTAAATCCTGCCATTAAGATTGCCCAGAATAATTCAGGCCAAGCAGGGGAGTTAGCATGCTTGAATGCAACTACTGAACCCGGTTCCTGATCCTTTAATTTTTTGGAAATGCCATATGCGTAATAATTAACATTATATTTAACTTTTTTATATTTATATTTTTTGATTTTGTCTTTTTCATTAATGTAGACAGCGGCGACTCTTTTCTTATTGCGATCTATAACGAACTTATAAATATCCGCCATTGTCATATTGGTGTTTTCTAGCAACTTAGCTTCAGCTAAATAGTTGTTAATCTTGTTGTATTCAGGATACATGGTGATTACCTCGCAATGTAAATACTCTATATGAGTATAATGAACTAGTCAAGTAAACTATAAAAATTAACTTTAACTTTATCTTCAGATATTTCGACTATCGAATAGGATAATTCATGGCCATCTCTAGAAAAAGAAATTGCTCCAGGATTGATATAGATAATTCCATTTATTTCTTCATATTTTCTTCGATGAGTGTGGCCATAAACAAATATCCTTACCTTATATTCTTTAATAATATTAACTGGTGGCTCTGGTCGATGTTGCATTAGTAACGTTCCATATGGTGTGTGAAGAATTCTTCTTTCTGGTAAGTCAGAAAAATAATCACAATTGCCTCTCACACAATCAAAAGGGCGAATCGATTGAGCGTCCGCTTCTAAGTCTCCAGCGTGTAAATACAAATCCATATTCGGATATTTCTTTAATAGTTCATCAAGTGCAGCAGAATTGCCATGGCTATCTGAGACAATTAATAGTTTCATAAAATCATTCTACATTTCTTTTTCTTTTTAAGAAAGTTGTTTATAATGAGTAGGACTATGGAAAAGAAAAACATTAGACTACTTTTTATGGGCACTCCAGAGATTAGTGCCAATGTGTTACGTGAAGTTATTAATGAAGGTTATAACGTCATTGGTGTTGTTGCTCAACCAGATCGCCCCATTGGACGTAAAGGTGAGCTTTTAAAAGTGCCAACAAAAGTGGTCGCAGAACAATATAATATTCCAGTATTTCAGCCTGTTAAAATCCGTAAGGACTATGAATTCATAAAAGAACTTAAACCTGACCTCATTTTAACTATTGCATATGGTCAGATTGTGCCACAAGGGTTGCTCGATATCCCACAATACGGTTGTTTAAATCTCCATGGTTCTTTATTACCTAAATATCGTGGAGCGGCTCCTATTCAATACGCTCTTATTAATAACGAGAAAGTGTCTGGTATGACTCTTATGGAAATGATTGATAAAATGGATGCCGGCAAGATGTACGCAAAACAAGAAGTCATCATAGATGAAGAAGATAATTCAACCTCATTATTTATCAAAATGGGAGATGCTGCTTGTGCATTAATAAAAAATGCTTTACCACAATATTTAGAAGGCAAATTAGTGGGAGAAGAACAAGACGAAAATCTCGTCACATTCTGCCCAACAATTAAACCTGAACAAGAAAAGTTAAATCTTCAATTAAGCATTAAAGAACTATTTGGTTGGATTAGAGGATTATCCGACACACCAGGAGCCTATCTCTACTTAAATGAGACTAAATTAAAGATATATAAAGCTAAAGTATTCTCTAATAGTGTTGAAGGACAAATAGGGGAGATTGTTAAAGCAGATAAAGGTGGCCTAATTCTTCAATGCAAAGATGGGCAACTCTCATTATTAGAGCTGCAAAAAGAGGGTAAAAAACGAATGGATTTTAAGTCGTTTATTAACGGCAATCAAAATCTACAAGGAAAAATCTTAAAATAACACTAGTTATTGCTAGTGTTTTTTAATACAATTGAGACATGGTCAAAGAATTAACTTTATCCGTGCACCAATTAGTCGATTTCTTATTAAGAACTGGCGATATTGATAATCGTTTTTTTAATGCTTCAACAATGAGTGAAGGAAGTCGAATTCACTCATCATATCAATCTAGTCAAGGTGAAGACTATTTTAGCGAATATCCTCTTAAGAGGATTATCGAAATCAATAATGTCACTATTACTTTAGAGGGGAGAGCGGATGGTATCATCAAAAAGAAGTCTGGCGATTATATGATTGATGAGATTAAATCGACCACTATGGATTTGCAACAATTCCGCTCAGAAAATATCGATTGGCATTTAGGGCAAGCAAAATGTTATGCCTACATGTTTGCCTATGAACAAAAACTTGATAGTGTCGATATCCGCTTAGTTTATATCCGTCAGGGAAAAGAAAAAGAAAGATTTAACGATTATTATCATTGTTCTTTTGAAGAACTAGAAGATTATGTTAAGAATCTATTATTAGATTATCTCGCATTTTTTGATATAGTAGATGCTTCTCGACAAAAAAGAGATGAATCAATCAAGCAATTACAATTCCCGTTTGAAACATATCGTAAAGGGCAAAGAGAATTAGCAAAATATGCCTATTCGATTGCTAAAAATGGTGGTCGATTATTTGTGGAAGCTCCAACCGGCATTGGTAAAACTATGTCGACTTTGTTCCCGTTTATCAAATCAATTGGAGAAGATGAACAAAGTAAAATCTTCTATTTAACTGCAAAATCCTCAGGTAAAGAGGCAGCCTATAACGCAGTTGAATTATTAAAAAATAATTCTGGATTAGTAATTAATGATATAGTTGTCACCGCTAAAGATAAGATTTGTTTTTGTAAGGACTCAGCGTGTAATCCAGATGAATGTCCATTTGCCAAAGGCTATTATTCTAAAATTCAAGGAGTGCTTCATTACTCATTAATGAATTATTCGACCTTTGATTTTGACACAATTATTGAAATTGCTAATGAGAATATGATTTGCCCATTTGAATTAGAATTAGACTTATCCCTTTTTTGTGATGTGATTATTTGTGATTACAATTATTTATTTGATCCATTATCACACATGAAGAGATATTTTGATGAAGATGCCAGTCATTATCTCGCTTTAATTGATGAGGCCCATAACCTTGTTGATCGCAGTAAAGATATGTACAGCGCTTCAATCACTTTTAATAAATTAAAAGAAGCCAGAAAATCTCTTAGACCAGTTAAGACTCCAAAGATTAAAAGACATTTAGGCAAAATTAAAGAAATCTTTGATGGTTTAATTGATGAATATGAAATGGGTGAGACAATCTTTGATACATTAACCCTTGAACAATATAAAGTATTCATAGCTTTTTTAGATGCTTATATTGATGTTTCTAAAGAACACCATGAAGACATCAGCAAAGAATTAACAGATTTCTATTTAGAAATGAACCGCTTTATGCGTTTATATGAAATATATGATGGAGAAATCTTTCGATTATATGTCAATAAAGAATTAGAAAGCGTTTCAATTAATATATATTGCATCGATGCTTCAGCTTTCTTAAGAAGTTCTATAGAACAATTAAAAGGCGCGGTCTATTTTTCGGCGACTTTATCGCCAATTAATTATTACATTGATACATTAGGAGGAAGAGAAGAGGAAGATGGTTCTTTGCTTTTGCCATCTCCATTTCCAAAAAAGAACTTTAAATTAATTGTTGCTCCTAAAGTATCGATTAAATACGTGAATAGAGAAACAACCTATTCTGTTGTCGCGGATTATATCAAAGAATTTGTTACCAATAAAATTGGTAATTACTTCATTTATTCTCCAAGTTACGAATATATGTATCGCCTTTTACAATGGATTGATTTAGATGATGATATATATGTGCAAAGTAGAGAGATGAGTGAAAAAGATAAAATCCTTTTCTTAAATAATTTTTCCGCTAATCCGACTAAGACATCAGTAGGATTTCTCGTTTTGGGTGGCGCCTTTGGTGAAGGCATCGACTTAATCTCTGACCGCCTTATTGGTGCGGTAATAATCGGTATTGGTTTACCAAAGATTAATTTTCAAAGTAATTTAATCGCTGATTATTACAAAGAAAAAGGTTTGAAAGGGCATGATTATGCCTACACAAACCCTGGCATGAATAAAGTCATGCAAGCGGTTGGGCGCGTTATACGTAGCGAAACCGATAAAGGAGCTGCTTTATTAATTGATGAAAGATTCTTATATCGCAATTATCAAGAACTATTTAGGAGTGAATGGAAAGATTATGATGTGGTATTAGAACCAGGACAAGTCGGTGAAATATTACAAAAGTTTTTCAATAAATAACATTTATGTTAAAATACAAAGCGTTTTATGGAATTTAAGAAAGATAAAATTAGAAATTTCTCAATCATCGCTCATATTGATCACGGTAAGTCCACATTAGCAGACCGTATTTTAGAAAGCACAGGAGCGATTGAATCCCGTGAGATGAAAGATCAAATTCTCGACTCCATGGATTTAGAAAGAGAAAGAGGCATCACCATTAAATTAAATGCGGCGACTTTTTCTTATCACGCTGATGATGGTGAAGATTATATCTTTAACTTGATTGACACTCCAGGGCATGTTGACTTTACTTACGAAGTAAGTAGAAGTTTAGCAGCGTGCGAAGGCGCGCTTTTGGTCGTAGACGCCACGCAAGGCGTAGAAGCACAAACGCTCGCTAATACATATTTAGCTGTTGATAACGATTTAATGATTTTACCAGTCATTAATAAAGTGGATTTGCCGTCTGCTCGTCCAGATGTTGTTAAAAAAGAAATTGAAGATCGTATTGGTATTTCTTGTACAGATGCTTTGGAGGTAAGCGCTAAGACTGGTCAAGGCGTTCATCAATTATTAGAAGCAATAGTGAGAGATATTCCTTCTCCAGAAGGTGATAAATCCGCTCCATTACAAGCTTTAATATTTGATAGTTATTACGACCCATATCGTGGTGTTATTATTCTTGTAAGAATAAAAGAAGGAACAGTATCCGTCGGTGACACTATTAGATTGATGCAAGCAGGAAAAGAATATCTCGTTACAGAATTAGGTATTAGAACCCCAGCGGAAGTAAAAGTTAATTCATTGAGTGTAGGCCAAGTTGGTTATATATGCGCACAAATTAAAGATATTCGTGATGTTCATCCAGGTGACACTGTTACATTAGTAAAAAATCCTGCTAATTGCCCGTTACCAGGTTATAAGATTATGAATCCAATGGTGTTCTGTGGTTTATATCCTGTCGATAGTGATGATTATTTAAACCTAAAAGATGCATTAGAAAAGCTCACTCTTAATGATGCATCATTACAATTTGTTGCTGAAACTAGCCAAGCCTTAGGCTTTGGCTTTAGATGTGGCTTCCTTGGATTGCTCCATATGGACATTATTCAAGAGAGATTAGAAAGAGAATATAATCTTAACCTCATTTTGACCGCTCCAAGCGTTATTTATAAAGTTCATATGACCGATGGAACAGTAATTGACTTAGATAACCCATCAAAGATGCCAGAAGCCAGCAAAGTGGCCTTTATAGAAGAACCCTATGTAAAAGCCTCAATCATGACTCCTAGGGAGTATGTCGGACCAATCATGGAACTTTGCCAAGAAAGACGTGGCATTTATGAAAATCTAGAATATTTTGATGATACAAGAATGATTATGACCTACGAACTTCCATTATCGGAAATTGTTTACAATTTCTTTGATAAATTAAAAAGTTACACAAAGGGATACGCCTCATTTGATTATGAATACTCTTCATATAAGAAGGGTGATCTTGCTAAACTTGATGTTCTATTAAATGGCACAGTCGTGGATGCTTTAAGTAGCATCATCTATCGCCCAGACGGATATCATAGAGGTTTAGGGGTAATTCGTAGAATTAAACAAGTTATACCTCGCCAACAATTTGAAATTCCAATCCAAGCCGCGATTGGTGGTAAAGTTGTTGCTAGATGTGATGTCAAAGCTGTTAGAAAAGACGTCCTCGCTAAGTGTTACGGTGGTGATATCAGCCGTAAGAAAAAACTCTTAGAAAAACAAAAAGAGGGTAAGAAAAGAATGAAGAAAGTTGGTAGTGTTGAAGTACCACAAGAAGCATTCATGTCAATTTTAAAAATTGACGAAGAAGAGGATTAGTAGTTTTTTTGGTATAAAATTAGTAGTTTTTCAATTCCTCGTTGAAAAGTTTGAATTATATTCATATAATAATTTTAGAAACGAGGATTTTAATTATGGCGAATAATGAACTGGCGATTCGTTTTACCGAAGAAACTTATGCGACCAAAGCAGATGTGAGCCGTGAACTTGGTTTAACTCTTGTTGATAATATTTGGTCCAATATTTTAAAGTACAGAAGTACTTATTATCGTTACCTATCTTTAAAGAGTATTGATAAAAATCAATTAATGGTCTGCTATTGCCAATCTTTAAGTGGCACTCTTAATAATATGGATGCCAAATTGCTGAAGCAAATGGGTGATTACATCAAACTCAATAGGATGAATGGTGATTTATCCCACTTTGAAGATATGTGTGTGATTAAATCTTTAGGCTATATTGCTGAGAAGAATCACATTGAAATATCAGAATCTAGATTGAGAAGTTTAATTCAAGGTGACTTACATGATTTTTCTTTAGATAAAAGAATCTTTAAACGCTATGCTGATTCCTTAATTTTCATTAGAGATAATTATTCAAGAACTATTGATATCGACTTTTTAGCGGATATGTATTCTGTATTTACAGAAAATCCAGAATTGACCAGCTTCTACCGTACTAGCGAAGATAAAAACCCACTTAATAGAGTTCTCATCGATCGCATTTATTCCTCGGCTCCTGTTTATTTAATCGAACCTTTGATGAATCAATTATTCTTATTCATCTCAACATCTACTTTGACAAGTGTTGTCAAATCAATTATTGCATATTACTTTGTAAATTATGTGAGACCATTCCCACAAAATAATGAAGAAATCGCAATGTTATTAATGAAAGCGGTTTTAGCAAATGGTTCTCTTTCTGAATTTGGTGCCTTTGTACCATTAGAAAACTTATTAGTCCTCAATCAAGATGGATTCTCTAAAGTTTGTATCGAAGTACAAAAGACTAATGACCTTACATACTTCATTAATTACATCTTAAAAGCGATGGATTCTTCATTAGAAGATATTGCTGATATTAAAGCAATGCATACTTCTGAAATTCTCCGTAATGATTTCTATAAAGAAGAAACTCCAGTAGCGCCAGTCGTGGAACCAGCTCCAGCACCAACCCCTGTTCAAACAGTGGTTATTGAACAACCTGCTCCAGCTCCAGCGACACCAGCGCCACAACAAGTTGTGGTTCAAATCCAACCAGTTGCTGCCCCAACTCCAGCGCCTGCACCAGCGCCAGCTACAGAACCTCAATCTGCACCAGCACCAATGAGTCATGAGCTTGCGTTTACACAAATCCCACAAGTGCTTGATGAAAAAGCGGCAGCGAGATTAGAAGAACATTTATTAGAAATGGATCCAGCTTTAAAGAAAGGTGAAGCGCGTTTCTATGCTAGACATTGTACAATGCATATGAATTATACAATTCAACAATATAAGAAAGCCCTTGGATGTGCTTATGAAACAGCAAGAACATCTATGGAACATCTCGTGGAATTGCATTATTATGAAAAAGCACAAATTAAAAATAAATTTGTCTACACACCAATCAAAAAATAGGAGGACGAAACATTTATGATTTTAGAAAGTAACCTTAGTGGACTTATTACATTCATTGTTATCATCGTTGTCGCAGCCTTAATCGCTGTGACTGCCTTTGTGATTCATCGTTTTCTCCATCCAAAATTGAAAAGTGACAATGAAAAACCATCCGAAGAAGAGATTATGAAAGAGGAACTTGATAGAGTTCTTCAACCAATCGATGATGAAAAAACAGCGGCAGAAGTGAACGCATATAAGGATGAAGAAAATGACTAAAGAAGAAGCCATAAAATTAAGCGAAAAGTGGAAAGCCGATAGTGCCTATCTCTTAGATGAAAGTGGTTGTTTTCCTTTAACTCTCCATATGCCTATCGATTTTATCGATAAGTGCAAAGAATTAGTCAAAAGAGATAATACATCTTTTGAAATATTAATGATGAACGCTCAATATGCTTTATTACTTAAATTAGATATTGGCAATATCATTCCAGAAGATGAATTCAATGTCAAAAACGCTAAATCAATGGTGGAGCATTGGGAAAAAGTGAGCAAATATAACAGTCAAGACTTAATCCCGGTGCAAGTTGTGACAGATCCTGATGAAGTGAGAATTATCGCATCATTATTCAAAGTCTATCGCCATTTAGAAAATAAAGACCTTTCTGTAGAGGACCTCTATTTAGAATATTTAAAAGCTTATTTAGAAACTGACCTTAAAACACTCATAGCGAGCCAAGAAGAGGTTTATGAAGAATTAGATGAAGACTTTAAAAAACAATTCTAAAGCTCTTTATATCCATATTCCGTTTTGCGAACACTTATGTGATTACTGCGACTTTACCAAGCTGCAGTATTTTACTATATTTGCAAAACCATATTTAAAAAAACTCAAAGAAGAATTAGAGAGTTATCAAATTGGTCAATTAGAGACAATTTATGTCGGTGGTGGAACTCCAACAGCTCTAGAAGATGACTTATTTGAAGAATTATTAGAAATCATTAAACCATACTCAAAAGGAGTAAAAGAATATACATTTGAATGTAATCCTGAATCTTTAAGCGATTATAAACTTTCTAAAATGAAAGAATATGGAGTTAATCGCTTATCCATCGGAGTGGAATCCACAAATAATGAGATTTTAAAATCAATCAATCGTCATCATACTTTTGAAGATGTGAAAACCGCTACATTAAGGGCTAAAACATATGGCCAGGATAATATCAATGTCGATCTCATATTGGGCCTCCCGGGGGCCAATTTAGAGCAACTAAAGCAAGATTTGGATAATGTATTATCCCTCGGAATATCACATTTATCATGTTATTCATTAACTGTTCATCCAAATACAGTCTTTTATCTCAAACATATTCCAGAGCCACTTAGTGATCAAAGTCGTGAACTATATGACTATGTACATAAGGTCTTAAATGAGCGTGGCTTTATTCATTATGAAGTATCAAACTGGGCGTTGCCAGGAAAAGAAAGTCAACACAATTTAGTCTATTGGAAAAATGAAGAATACTTTGGTGTGGGATTAGGCGCATCTGGTTATTTAGGAAATATCCATTACACGAACAGCAAAAGTGTCACTGAATATCTTAAAGGGAAGACGAGAGATATTGAGGAAGTAGTAACCAAACAAGATGATATTGAATATCAAATCATGCTTAATTTAAGAACAATATATGGCCTAGATTTAAATCAATTTAAGAACAAATTCGGATATGATTTATCTAATGTCAAAGAAAAAGAAATAGCTAGATTGATAGAAAATAAATTGCTTTTTAAACAAGACAATAGACTCATACCAACTTACGAAGGGATGATGGTGTTAGATTCAATAATTCTAGATTTAATTTATTGAGATGGGCTACCATCTTTTTAAATACTTTTAATTGTATTTATGGATTTTTACTCTCTAATTTGCAATAATAATTACACATATGAAAAAATATTTGAAACAACATTATAACGAAGAAAGAGCCCTTTTTTCTTCATGCGATATCCTCGTTGAGGAATGCAAATTCTCAGAGGGCGAATCACCATTAAAAGAAAGCAAAAATGTTGAAGTTAACAAATGCGTATTTCAATGGAAATACCCTCTTTGGTATTGTCAAAATGTCAAAGTGAAGGAAACAACTTTTGAAGAGACAGCGAGAAGTGGCATTTGGTATACCGAAAACATCTCTTTAGAAGATTGTAATATCTTAGCTCCTAAAACATTTAGAAGCGCAAAACATGTTTATTTAAAAACTGTGGAAATGCCTAATGCAAAAGAGTCATTCTGGGGTTGCCAAGACATTAGACTGATCTCGGTTAACGCCGAAGGTGATTATTTCGGCGCTCGATCAGAGAAGATTGAAGTTGATAATCTTTGCCTAAAAGGCAATTACCTCTTTGATTCCTGCAAAGATGTCGTCGTGAGAAATTCCGTTTTAGAAAGTAAAGATGCTTTCTGGAATTGTGAAAATGTCACCTTAGTCAATTGCACAATTATTGGTGAATATCTCGCTTGGAACACCAAAAACATCACTTTAATCAATTGCAAAATTGAATCACATCAAGGCCTTTGCTATATCGATGGCTTAAAGATGTACAATTGTGAAGTTAATAATTCAGACTTAATCTTAGAATATTCAAAGAACATTGATGCTGACATTATCAGCGAAGTTGATTCGATTAAA
Organism: uncultured Bacilli bacterium; assembly: GCA_905235515.1. Classification (GTDB taxonomy): domain Bacteria; phylum Bacillota_I; class Bacilli_A; order RFN20; family CAG-826; genus CAJOLV01. The sequence goes on from CAJOLV010000002.1 coordinate 80,159, forward strand.
AACCCATATAGCGGTAATATCATTGTTAAAGATGTTAAAGATTTAATCTTAGACCGTAAATATATCGATCCTGCCAAGGTTAAAGTATATACTTCTCATCGTTATTATTAATATATGAAATTCAATTTTGACGTTTTAGCCAAAAGGAAAAACACCAATAGTGTTAAATATGATGAATATAATTCATGTCTCCCTATGTGGGTTGCAGACATGGATTTTCTTTTAGCGCCAGCCATTAAAAACGCGATTCAAAAAGACCTCGATATCGGTGCGATTGGTTATTCGATGCTTCCTGATGCTTATTTTGAAGCTTTTGTGAATCTTTATCATCGTCGTTATAATACGAACTTCACCAAAGGTGATATGGCTTATGTCAGCGGTGTTGTCGCAGCGATTGACTCCATCTTAAAACAAATGTGCGAAAAAGGTGACAATGTCGTGATGTTATCACCGATTTATCATACTTTTTATCACTGCATTGAGAATCTTGGATTCCGTCCTTTGACATCGGATATGAAATATAATGGCGAACAATACGAGATTAATTATCAAGATTTAGAAGAAAAACTGTCTAATTCGAGAAGTAAGGTCTTTATCTTATGTAATCCACATAATCCAATGGGGAGAATATTCTTAAAAGAAGAATTAGAAAAGATTGAAGAATTATGTTTAAAACATAATGTTCTCATCATTTCTGATGAAATACATGGTTTATTAACTAATCCAGGAGTGAAATATATCCCATTTAGTAATGCGGCAAAATCTGATAATTATATTATGTGTTTAGCGACATCAAAAGCCTTTAATCTTGCTGGGTTACAATCCGCCGCGATAGTGTGCAAAAACAAAGAACTCAGAGAGAAAATACAAGAAGCTTTCTATCGAGATGACATTGGTGAACCAAATTACTTTGCAGTCAATGCAAATATTGCAGCGTTAAACGATAGTGAAGATTGGCTAGATGAATTAAACGAATACATCTATCAAAATAAAATATATTTTAAAAAATATATCGAGGAGCAGATCCCACAAATACGTGTTATCATGTCAGATGCGACATATATGATGTGGGTCGATTGTCGTAAGGTTACTAATGATAGCAAAGCTTTCATAGAACAATTGGATCAAAAAACAGGATTAAGAGTGTGCCCAGGTATTCAATTTGGTCAATGTGGTGAAGGATTCTTTAGAATCAATCTTGCCACCTCATTAGCAAATGTTAAATTGGCCGCTCAAAAATTAGTGGAATTCGTTAAGGGTTAGCATGTGTTTCTTTAAGAAAAAGACCACAGTAGTGGAAACTAAGTATAAAAAGGAAGATCCAGTCTCCTTTATCTACAATGGAGATGAATATATCGGATGGATTTATAAAGTTTATCCAAAGGATAATTGTGAGACAATCTATGATTGCCAAATCGGTGGACAATGTCCAGCGATTGCAAAAGGGATAAAGGAAAAAGACATTAGCCCTAGAAAAGAATAAAAACAATAATTATTATAATAATGATTGATGGAGGAAAATAGTTATGGCAAACTGGTCAAAATCATTCGAAACATATTTAAAATTAAATGAGAGACAACGCTTAGGAATTGGACATAAATCCAATGAAATCTTAGAAAAAGAGTTTGAAAAGCTCACTGAAGAAGATATTCTTCGCCCAACACTCTACTTATTAGCGATTGCTCCATTTGCATCAGAGGAAGAAGAACTCAGCAAAAAAGAGTTTGATTTTATCAAACAAGTAATTGGATATAAAGATGGATATGATAAATATCTCGATTTAGTGAAAAAGGGCAAGAATGAAAAGCTTGCCAAGTTCTTTCAAGCCTATTTTAAGAAACTTGATGGTGACATCTTCACAGCCTATTTATCTCTTGGTTTAGCTATCTTAACAATTAAGGGCGAACAAAGAGAAGAAGATGTCGAATTACTCGTAAAAATCTACGAACAATAAAACTACTAACTAAGAAAGTTAACTTTGTTAAAGTAAACTAAAAAACTACTAAATATCTACTAATTTATATGGACTCATTAAAGAGCTTAATGGACAAAAGACAATACGAATTAGTGCTTAAACTCACGGAAAATTCGATTGATCCAACATACTTGTTTTATCGCATCAGCGCACTTCTTGCGCTAGGGCGAGCTCAAGAATCTTTAAAGTGTATTGAAGATAACCGTGTTCTCTTACAAAAGGAATTATCCGTTTTGATTAAAGTCCATATCGAAATCTTATGCCTTTTAGGCATGTTTGACAAAGCTTATGAGGAAATGAAATATTATCAAAATCTCCCTTATGCTTCTCAAGTCGTGGAAGAATTATTAGCAAAACTTCCAGAATATATTCGCGCTGAAGAGAAGAAGGCTTATTCAAGTCGAGAAATGGATGAACGCCAAATTAAAAATTTGACCCGTTCAAAAGATTTAAATGACGTCATTTTTGCTTTAGACCTTATTAAAGAAAGAGATGTTAATAAATTTCTTGATGATGTTAAATGGTTAATGGTAAACCATCAAAGCCAATCCATTCGTTCTTTCTCGTTGTTTGTCTTGGTGCAAAAGAAAGTCAGTGGAGTGTTTGATTTCAAACACATTGATAAAATTATCCAAGTTGAGCCAGCTAATTTGAAACCTCCATTTATGGGAGATTGGTTTAATGGCTTAGTGAAGAAGTTATCAATTGAATTAAATGATCCTTCAGTTAGTGAAAACGCTATTCAGATTCTTTCTTCTCATTTAATGTTTATTTATCCAGATGAGATTAATTATAGTGACGAAGAAATTATTGAGGCTCTCTATCAAATATCAAGTGCATATTTGCAAAGCAACAAAGATAATTTAGAAGACCGAAGCGCTTTGAAAAATCTTTCTGTTGAAAGAGTACAAAAACTGATGGATGAGATTAACTTCTCTTTAGAGAATTTCTAAAAACTAGCGATTGAAACACTGTTTGAAACAAAAAAATAGTGTTTTTTTCTTGCTCGTCTATGCGCTTATATGTAAAATATAAAACGCACATGTTTGGAGGTATATACATGGAAAGAAAATTAACCAAATTAGAACACTCCCATACTGAAGTCCTCGTTACAGTCGATGAAAAGACTTGGAAGGACGCTCAAGCAAAAGCTTTAGAAAAAGCTTGCGCCAACGTCAAAGTCGATGGCTTCCGTCCAGGAAAAGCTCCGCTTGAATTAGCGAAGAAAAAAGTCGATCAAATGAAAGTATTAGATGACGCAATCAATAGCTTATTACCAGTTATGTATCGCGAAATCGTTGAACAAGATGGTGTTAAGCCATACGCTAGACCATCCGTTGATGTTACAAAATTAAGTGACACAGAATTAGAAGTTAAATTTTTAATCACAACTGCACCTGAAGTTAAATTGGGTGCTTATAAAGGCTTAAAAGTCGGCCATGGAGACACAAAAGTATCTGATGCTGATGTTGATAGCGCGATTGCTAGTTTATTAGCTAATAACGCCTCTTTAGTATTAAAAGAAGGCGAAGCCAAAGAAGGTGACACAGTTGTCATGGACTTCTTAGGCAAAATTGATGGCGTTCCATTCGATGGTGGCGCTGGTCAAAACTACGAATTAGAATTAGGTTCTCATTCCTTCATTCCTGGTTTTGAAGAACAATTAGTTGGCCATAAAGCTGGTGAACACGTTGATGTTAACGTGACATTCCCAGAAAACTATGTCGAAAATTTAAAAGGCAAAGCTGCAGTGTTTGAATGTGACATTCACGAAGTGAAAGAAAAGAAACTTCCCGAATTAAACGATGAGTTCGTCAAAGAATTAAAAATTCAAGGTGTGGAAACCGTTGAACAATTAAAAGAAAACAAACGCGCTGAAGTTCAACGTAATAAAGAGCAAGAAGAAAGAAGAAATTATGTCGGTAAATTACTTGACGAAATCGTTAAAGGCTCCGAATTAGATATCGCTGAAGAAATCATTAATAGCCAAATCGAATCCCGTAAAGAAGATATGGAAAAGAGAATGGCTCAATCCGGCTTAAACCTCAAACAATATCTCGAAATCATCGGTCAAACCGAAGAACAATTCAATGAACAATTAAAGAAAGATTGCCAAGCTGATGTCGCTAAATTTGTTATCATCGAAGAAATCGGCAAAGCCGAAAAATTCGAAGTTAACGAATCCGACGTGGAATTTGAATTAGCGAAACTTGCTGATCAATACAACATGAAACTTGAAGATGTTAGAAAAGCAATCGCTAATCAATTAGATCAATTTAAGAACGAGATTCTCAGTAAGAGAATTGAAGACTTCTTAGTCAACAATAACGAATAATTAAACATTAAAAGGAGGTCTACTTATGCCAAATAAACCTCAAAAACTAACATTACCTTTACTCATTACTCGTGGAGCAATCGTCTTTCCTGGCACACAAAGTTCTTTAGACGCCGGCAGAGAATTCTCTGTCAATTGCGTTGATGCCGGAAGAAGTCAAACTGACTCCCTCATTTTTGTCACATCACAAATTGATGAAGATGTCGATAACCCAACCGAGAATGATATTTACAAAATTGGCACTTTGTGCCATATCTTAACTGTTTCCAGCCGTGATGGATATTATCGTGTCCGTCTTGAAGGTGTGGAAAGAGTAGAATTAAGTTCAGTCAAATATGATGAGACAGGCAAAATATTTGTCGCCGAGGGGAGCGTTTTAGCGATTCCTCCAATCGATGATGAGAAAAACGAAGAAATCATTAGACAAATCAAACGCAATATCGATGAATATCCAGATATCGTTGCCAAAATGCCTAAGACAATCTCAAATCTCATCGCTCGCACTCGTAGCGCTCAAATCGTTTGCTATTCCATCGCTAGTTTTACTGATGCGCCTATAAAAACCAAACAAGCTTTGCTTGAATCTAACGATTATAGTGAATTATTAGAATACGCTAAGATTCTTTTAAAAGGTGAACAACAAAAGACGGAAATCGACCGTGGCATCCAAGACACAGTGAGAGAATCCGCTGAGAAATCACAAAGAGAATATTTCTTAAGAGAAAAATTGAAAGCAATTAAGAAAGAACTCGGTGAAGACACTGGTGATAACAATTCTCCTGATGCGATTTTAGAGAGATTAGAAAATAATCCATACCCAGAACATATCAAAAAGAAAGTCAAATCTGAACTTAAAAAGTTCGATATGATGCCAGGTGGTTCTTTAGAAGGTGCTTTAATTCAAAGTTATCTCGATGTCATTATGAATGTTCCATGGTGGCAAAAAACAGAAGATAATGATGATTTAAAGAATGTTGAAAAAATCTTAGACGAAGATCATTATGGCCTTGAAGATCCAAAGAAGAGAATTGTTGAATATTTAGCAGTCAAAAAATTGACAGGTAACTTAAAAAGCCCCATTCTCTGTTTCTATGGTCCTCCGGGAACTGGTAAAACCAGTTTAGGTAAATCTATCGCCCGTGCTTTAGGAAGGAAATTCTTTAAAGCCTCTTTAGGTGGCATCTCTGATGAAGCCGAGATTAGGGGTCATAGAAGAACTTATGTTGGCTCCTTACCAGGCAGAATCATTCAAGGAATGAGAAAAGCAGGCGTTACTAACCCAGTCTTCTTGCTTGATGAAATTGATAAATTAGCGAGCTCTTATAAAGGTGATCCAGCTAGTGCGCTTTTGGAAGTTCTTGACCCAGAACAAAATTATCAATTCAATGATAACTATCTGGAAGAACCATATGATTTAAGCGATGTGCTCTTTATCTGCACTGCAAACTACTTAGATCAAATTCCTGGTCCATTAAGAGACAGATTAGAATTAATTCAATTATCTTCTTATACCGAAATTGAAAAAGTACATATCGCTAAAGAACATTTAGTGAAGAAACAAAAAGATATCAATGGTTTAAAAGAAGAACAAGCATCCTTTAAGGATGAAGCAATTACATACATCATCCGCTCCTACACAAGAGAGGCTGGTGTGCGTGATTTAGAAAGAAAGATTGCTGCTTGCTTAAGAAAAGTGGCTGTCGCGATTGTCAAAGACCCATCAATCAAATACATTGAAATCGATATTGATAAGGTTAGAGAATATCTCGGCACTCCAATTTTTGAAGATAGCAAGAAAGAAAAAGAGCCACAAGTTGGTGTTGTCACTGGCTTAGCTTATACCGAATATGGTGGAGACATCCTTCCAATTGAAGTAAATTACTTCAAAGGAAAAGGCGGATTAATCTTAACTGGTCATTTAGGTGATGTGATGAAAGAAAGTGCGAGTATTGCTCTTGACTATGTGAAGAGTAATGCGGAACACTTCCATATCGATAACAATTTATTTATCGAAAACGACATTCATATTCACGTGCCTGAAGGCGCTGTGCCAAAAGATGGTCCTAGTGCTGGTGTGGCAATGACAACCGCCATTATTTCTTGCTTAAGCAAAACCCCAGTCGATAGCAATATCGCGATGACTGGCGAAGTAACTTTAAGAGGTAACGCCTTGCCGATTGGTGGTCTTAGAGAAAAATCTCTCGCTGCTTTAAGAAGTGGCATTAAAACAATTATTGTCCCTAAGGATAATAAGAAAGATGTCGACGAACTTCCAAAGGAAGTTAAAGAGAACTTAAAGATTGAATTTATGTCCTCAGTCGACGATGCGGTGAAAGTCGCATTAATTAAATAATTATGATTAATTTCGCTAACGTTACTTTTATCAAATCGGCACCTGGAATTAGTGACGCTCCGAAAATGGGCTATCCAGAAGTTTTGATTGTTGGTAAAAGTAATGTTGGCAAATCATCATTAATTAACGCTTTATGTAATCGCAAGTCATTAGCCTTTACCTCTTCTAAGCCAGGTCATACCCGTTTATTGAATTATTACGATGTCGACCATAAGTTTTATTTAGTGGACGCTCCGGGATATGGTTACGCCAAGGGTGGTATTGATCTCGATAAATTGTTCGGTGAAATGATGTCTAATTATTTCGCCGAAAGTAAAAATCTCAAATTAGTTCTCCTCCTCATTGATAGTAGAAGAGAATTATCCAAAAACGATATTGAGATACTTGATTACATGAATGAATATGATATCAACTATTATATAGTTGTTACTAAATCTGATAAGGTCAATCAAAAAGAAAAAGCCAAATTAGAAAAACATTTAAAAGAATCTAATGTTGATATGTCAAAGATTTATCTCACTTCCTCATTAGAAAATAAAACCGTTATTAAATTGAGAAGCGGCATTGAAAAAGCCTTATAATCAATTTAATATATAAATTAATTAGAGTCCGTTGAAAAAGAGGAGTAACTCATCTCTCTTAGCATAGAGAGCTAGGGATGGTGGAAGCCTAGTCTAAGAAATGAGTGAAGGTCGCTTTGGAGGAATAGTTACCTAGCGATAATAGGTTAATAAGTGCGTCGATTGACGAACTAAGGTGGTACCACGCGGAAGCGTCCTTAGAGGGCGTTTTTTATTGCCCAAAGGAGAACACTTATGTTAGAGAAGAGATACGAACCAAAACAAGTGGAATCAGGTAAATACGAAACCTGGAAAAATAATGGCTATTTTATTGCTGGAGATAAAGGCAAAAAACCATTTTCAATTGTTATACCACCGCCAAATGTAACTGGTAAATTACACTTAGGTCATGCTTGGGATACAACTATTCAAGATATCATTGCTAGATATAAAAAAATGCAAGGTTTTGACGTTTGCTATTTACCAGGTATGGATCACGCTGGTATTGCCACTCAAGCAAAAGTAATGGACAAATTAGTGAAATCTGGAGTTGATGTCACTAAGATTTCTCGTGAAGAATTTCTTAAGAAAGCATGGGAATGGAAGAGTGAATATGCGGAATCTATTCATGACCAATGGGCAAAGATGGGTTTAGCGTTAGATTATACAAGAGAACGTTTTACTTTAGATGAAGGATTGAATTATGCAGTCCGCACTGTTTTTAAGACTTTATATGACAAAGGTTTAATCTATCAAGGTGAAAAAATTATTAACTGGGATCCAGTGCAAATGACCGCATTAAGTAATATTGAAGTTATTCACCAAGATGACAAAGGCGCGATGTATTATTTTAAATATCCAGTTGTTGATAGTGATGACTATTTAATCGTCGCTACAACACGTCCAGAAACAATGTTTGGCGATGTCTGCGTCGTTGTTAATCCTAACGATGAAAGATATATCAAATATATTGGAAAGAAGGTTATAAACCCCGCTAACGGAGATGAGCTTCCAGTCATCGGTGATGAGTATGTTGATTTAGAATTTGGCACTGGTGCGATGAAATGTACACCAGCTCATGACCCAAACGACTTTATCATTGGTGAAAAATATCATTTCCCAAAACCAATCATCTTTAATAAGAACGCAACAATGAACGAGAAGTGCGGTAAATATCAGGGCATGGATCGTTTCGCTTGTCGAAAAGCATTAGTGGAACAAATTAAAAAAGATGGTAACTTTGTGAAGATTGAAGAAATCATTCACCCAGTCGGTCACTCTGAAAGAACTAATGCAGTTGTCGAACCAATGCTATCAAAACAATGGTTTGTCAAGATGAGACCTTTAGCGGAACAAGCATTAGCTAATCAAAAAGGTTTAGGTCGTGTTGATTTTGTGCCAGCGAGATTTGAAAACGTCTTTACCCAATGGATGGAAAAGGTCGATGATTGGTGCATTTCTCGTCAATTATGGTGGGGACACCGCATTCCTGCTTATTATAATAAGCACACAGGTGAAGTCCTCGTCAGTGTTGATGAACCAAAAGATATAGAAAACTGGGAGCAAGATGAAGACGTCTTAGATACATGGTTTTCTTCTCAATTATGGCCATTTTCCACTTGGGGGTGGCCGAAGAAAACTCCTGATTTAGAAAGATATTTCCCAACCGATTGTTTAGTCACCGGTTATGACATCATCTTCTTCTGGGTTTCAAGAATGATTTTTGAGTCATTAGAAATGACTGGTAAAGCCCCATTTAAGCAAGTGGTAATTCATGGCTTAGTCCGTGACGAATTAGGTCGTAAGATGTCTAAATCATTGGGCAACGGTGTTGATCCAATCGCTGTTATTGACCAATACGGCGCGGATGCATTAAGATATTTCCTAACGACCAATAGCACTCCGGGACAAGATATGCGTTATATCGATGAAAAAGTCGCCGCGAGCATGAATTATTTAAATAAGATATGGAATTCCGCTCGTTATGTTTTAAGTGTTATACCAGAAGATTTCAAAGAACAAGAAATTGATAAAGCACAACTTAATCCAATTGACCAATGGATTCTCAATAGACTCCAATTAACAATTAAAAATGTGACAATCAATATGGATAAATATGACTTTAACGCCGCGAGTAACCATCTCTACAATTTTGTCTACGATGACTTCTGTTCACAATATTTAGAAATGTCGAAAGTTTCATTAAATTCTTCAGATGATAAAATTCGACAAATTACATATCAAGTGTTGGTTAAATGTTTAAAATCGATTATCTTACTAATTTATCCATACACTCCATTCATTGCGGAAGAATTATATCTCAATCTCCCTCAACATTTACAAAGCATAATGTTAGAGAGCTATCCTCAATATGATCAAAAATCTATTGATGAGTCTGTTAATGATCAGATTGATATTTTGTTTGATGTTATTAAAGATGTGAGAAATTACAAAATTGAAAACAAATTAGCGCCTAACGTGAAGTTAGAATTATCTATTAATCTTAAGATTAAAATGTTTGATAAATTCTTAACTTATCTCAATAGATTCACTTTCTCAGATGTGAAAATTATTGGCGAAGAAATTCTCAACATGAAAGGTGAATTAAAGGTTTATCCAAACGCTACGCTATTAATTGTTAATGAAGCGGGCAGAGATGAGCTTCTCATGAGAATCGAAAAAGAGATTGAAAATGAGAAGGCAGAAATTGCTCGTGGGGAGAAGATGTTGAGCAATCCAAACTTCATCAACAAAGCTCCAAAAGAAAAGGTTGAACTTGAACAAAGTAAGTTAAATATGCACAAAGAAAATCTCGCTTCATTAATCGAGAAAAAAACAAAAATTTAAAAAAATGTGCAACTAAATTGAAAAATCTCCGAATAGTTTATGAGGAGGTTTTTTATGAAATGCCGTATTTTAACTGAAAAAGAAATGACACAAATTAGTGGCGGAGAGGTCATTACAGTGTCCGCTGTGATGGCGGTTTTATGCGCTGCCGTGATGGCGGTAGTTATCTATCGTCTATTTATGTCTAAAAAGGGTACTGCAGCTGTTCCGGGTGGCTGGAAGTTTACTTGGAATTAGCCCTTGCCAAAGATTAAAGACTTGCCAAAACAAGAAAGGCCAAGAGAAAAAGCGATTCGTTTTGGAATTGAAACTCTTTCAAATGAAGAATTGCTCGCTATATTATTACGAACGGGTACAAAAGATTTAAGCGCGCTTGATCTCGCTCACAATTTATATAGTGATTATCACGGCTTGGCCAACTTGTTGAAGCAACCTTATGAGGCTCTTTTAGATATGCGGGGAATAGGACCCGGAAAATCCTTAATTCTTTCTGCGTGTTTTGAACTATCTAAAAGATATGGGATGCTTTCTTATTATGACACAGAGGTCGTAAATGGTGGATATTTGTATCAAAGATACATTGGTAAAATATCTCACTCTGATCAAGAACAAATTGTAATAGTTATCCTCAATAGTAAAAAACGCATCATTCATGAGGAATGCATTTATCGTGGCAGTGAACAATCAGTAGATTGTAATCCTTTAGAAATAGTGAAAAAAGTTATCCTCCATAAAGGGAAATATTTCTATTTAATCCACAATCACCCAAGTGGAAACCCGCAACCATCAAACGCTGACAAAATATTAACTACTCACATTATTGCAACAGCAAATATGATGAGAGTTATTTTGCTCGACCACATTATAGTTGGGAATAGAGGCTATTACTCATTTATTGAAGGCATGGAAGTGATGAAAAAGTAGCTAATTTTGCAATTATAAATTTCTTTTATTTCTTGTTGATTCTTATATATAACTTATGTTATATTACTAGCGTTGTCGCCTCACTAGCTACAACCGCATAGAAGAGGTTGTTAAAAACCTATTAAGGTTACCTTAATAGCGAGTCATTAGTGAACATCTTAAAAGGAGGGACATTATGTACGCAATTATTGAAACTGGCGGAAAACAAATCCGTGTCGAACAAGGTTCCAGAATCTTCGTTGAGAAGTTAGAAGCCGAAGTCGGTTCCACAATTACATTAGACAAAGTTCTCTTTGTCGGTGGAAAATCCGTGAAAGTTGGTGCACCTTATGTTGAAGGCGCATCCGTTACCGCTAAAGTTGAAAAACAAGGAAAATCCAAAAAAATCCGTGTCTTCAAGTACAAAGCAAAGGCCAACGAACATAAGACCATCGGTCATCGTCAACCATACACTTGCTTAGTTATCGAAGCCATTAATGCCTAATCATGATTAAAATTACTGTTAGGTATCAAAGCACAGGCGAATTCCTCTCATTAGAAAGCCTTGGTCACGCAAATAGCGCTCCATACGGAGAAGACTTAGTGTGTGCTGCGGTGAGTGGCATTATCTTAGGCGGTATTAACGCTTTAAAAGATGGATGCTACAAACTCCATTATGATGAGAAACAGGGAAGCATCGTTCTATGCAACATCGGTAAAATGTCTCAACACGATATTATCGTGATTGAAACAATTATCTCGCAACTTAAATCAATTGAAAGAGATAATCCGAAATTTATTAAAATATCGGTCCAATAGATCGGTAGAAAGGAATGAGTAACTATGTATATTAGAGTAAATTTACAATTCTTTGCTTCTAAAAAAGGTGTTGGTTCAACCAAAAACGGCCGTGATTCTGCTGGTCGTCGTTTAGGTGCGAAAGTTGCAGACGGTCAATGGTGCCACTGTGGTTCCATTATCTATCGTCAAAGAGGCACGAGAATTTATCCTGGAGAAAACACCAAATTAGGTAAAGACGATACAGTCTTCGCTACCGCAAGTGGTGTTGTCAAATACTACAGAGTCGGCAAAGATCGCACAGCGGTTAAAGTCGTCCCAAGCGAAAAATAGTATTTATTAGCGTAAAATTAAGATTAGACCACAAATATGTGGTCTTTTCTTGTGTTTTATTATATTATAATAATGAGGTTTTGCTATGTTTATCGATCGAGCAATTGTGGAAGTGAGAAGTGGTAAAGGTGGCGATGGCGCTATCTCCTTTTTACACGCCAAATTTGTTCCTAATGGTGGACCTGATGGTGGTAATGGAGGCAAGGGTGCATCTATCTATTTCCGCGCTTCTAGTAAAATCACCACATTATTAAACTTCCGTCACTCCAAAACATTCATTGGACAAGATGGTGGAAAAGGTGACATTAAGAATCAATATGGTCGTTACGCTGAAGATATTTATGTTGATGTTCCTTTAGGAACAGTTATTTATGAAGAAGAAGGACATAAATTTTTAGGTGACCTCAATGAAGAAGGTAAAACTATTCGAGTCGCTAAAGGAGGCAGAGGTGGTAAAGGCAATGCCATGTTTAAAAGTCCCACTAACCGAGCTCCAAAAATTGCCGAAAATGGTGAACCAGGTGAAAGAAAAAGATTAATTCTTGAACTTAAACTTTTAGCGGATGTCGGTTTGGTCGGCTTCCCGAGTGTTGGTAAATCCACCTTATTATCGGTAGTCTCCGCTGCTAAACCAGAAATTGCTGATTATCCATTTACAACAATTGTTCCTAATTTAGGAGTTGTTAAAGTGAAAGATGGTCGTTCCTTTGTGATGGCGGACCTTCCAGGATTAATCGAAGGCGCTCACTTAGGCAAAGGCTTAGGCTTACAATTTTTAAGACATATTGAAAGATGCCGTGTCATCATCCATATTATTGACCTTGGTGAATCGGGTAGAGATCCATATAATGACTATCTAGTCATTAATGATGAATTAAAATCCTATGGATATGGTCTAGATAAACGTCCAGTTATCTTAGTCGCTTCAAAAATGGATGAAGATGGCGCGAAAGAAAGATTAGCTAAATTAGAAAAACGTATCGGTCAAAAAGTTCATCCTCTTTCTGCTTTATTAGAAGAAGGTGTTGATGAATTAATCTATCAAGCCGCTGACTTATTAGCGGTTACTCCAGCATTCCCGTTATTTGATGAAGAAGAGAAAGATCTTTCTCATAAAATTTATGAACTACCAGAAGAGGAAGAAGAATTTAAAATTCAAAGACTCGACGCTCATACATGGAGAATTATGGGAGATAAGATTATTAAATTTTATCGCATGACTAACATCAGTACCGATGAAGGTATGATGATTTTGATGAATCGTATTAGAAAATTAAAAATTGAAGATAAATTGGAGGAATTGGGCGCGCAAAATGGAGATTCAGTCATCCTAGATGACTTCACATTTGAATACACCAAATAATTATGAAATTACAAGAATACTTAAAAGATTTACAAGAATATTTAAAAGATTATTTAGCTAATGCAAAAAGTAACGGCTATGTTTTAGGCCTTTCTGGTGGAGTTGACTCCTCTTTAGTGGCAGTCTTAGCCTCTAACGCAGTGGGTAAAGATAAACTCACTTGTATTATGATGCCGATTCACTCTGTAAAAGAAGATTTAGAAGATGCTTTAAAATTAGCCAATCATTTCTCATTAAATTATGAAATAGTGGACGCAAGTGAAGTATTTGATAAATATGTATCAGCATTTGCTGATATCGGTATCGAATTAGACACTACGACTAAATCAAACCTCAAAGCGAGAATTAGAATGTCAATTCTTTATGCCTACGCGCAAAAACATAATTATTTAGTGCTTGGCACTGATAATAAAGATGAAAGATATACCGGCTATTTCACTAAACATGGTGATGGTGCTGCCGATTTGTTCGTTATTTCTGAATTATTAAAATCTGAAGTTGTCAGAGCATCTAAAATATTAGGCATTCCTAATGAGATTGCTGAAAGAGTTCCTTCTGCGGGATTATTCCCTGGACAAACCGATGAAAAGGAAATGGGTATTAAATATATTGATATTGATAGATTTTTATTAGGGTATAAAGATGTCCCAGAAGACGCCGTTAATAAAATTGAAAGACTACATCGCATCAGCGAACATAAACGTGTTCCAACTCCCGAACCAAAAGAATTTATTCGTGATGAAGATGAAATTATATCTTAATATATTTTTAATATAAGATAGGAGGGCATTATGATTTATTTTTTAAGAGGTAAAGTAGTTTTAAAAGATAAAGATACATTGGTAATTGATGTAAGAGATGTTGGTTATCAAGTTTTAGTGAGCCACATTGACGATTATGAAATTGGCCAAGAAGTTTTTGTCTATACATATAATGTTGTACGAGAAGATGAACAATATTTAGTGGCCTTTAATTCTTTAGAAGAAAAATCTGTCTTCTTATCATTAATTAAAGTCAAAGGTTTAGGCCCAAAAACTGTTATCGGTGCATTAAGCGCAACAAGCCCAGATCAAGTTGTTGCTGCGATTAGTTCAAATAATGTTGCCTATTTAAAGAAACTCCCAGGAATTGGTGCTAAAGCCGCTGGTCAAATCATTCTTGATTTGAAGGGTGAATTAACAGGCGATGGCAAAAAAGGTGATCCAGGCGTCTATGACATTGTTTACGATGCTCTTAAAGAACTCGGCTTCAAAGGCGCCGCTATTGATCGAGTCTTAGCTAGCATTAATGAACCAGGAGCAACCCCTGAGGAAGTCATTAAAATCGCCTTATCTAAGCTTAGGAAGTAGTTATGTCAAGATTATTAGATGCTCATTTATCAGGTAATGAAAAAGCGGAAGAAACTAGTCTTCGTCCTTTGACATTGGATGATTATGTAGGACAAAAAGATTTAAAGAAAAATCTTCGCGTTTTTATTGGCGCTGCTCTTCATAGAGATGAACCAATTGACCATATATTATTCTATGGCCCTCCAGGATTAGGTAAGACAACACTCGCCTATGTCATCGCTAATGAAATGCATGCAAAAATCCATGTTGCAAGTGGTCCAAGTTTAGAAAAAAGTGGTGATTTAGCCGCTATTCTTTCGGAACTGGAACCTGGTGATATTCTCTTTATTGATGAGATTCATCGTTTACCACGAGTCGTGGAAGAAAGTTTATATACAGCAATGGAAGATTTTAAATTTTCTATTGTCTTAAATAGAGAGAACGGTTCTCGTGTTTTAACTTTAGATTTGCCACCTTTCACCTTAATTGGCGCAACAACAAGAGCTGGAAATCTCTCTTCCCCGTTAAGAGCGAGATTTGGTATTTCTGAAAAATTAAATTTTTATGACATCGATGAAACAACACAAATTGTCCAGAGGACATCGAAAGTTTTCAATTGTCCAATCGATGAGGACGCCGCTTTAGAAATCGCTAAAAGAAGTCGTGGCACTCCTCGTATTGCTAACCGCTTATTTAGACGCGTCAGAGACTTTGTGAATTTTGAAGGCAAAGACCATATCGAGATGTCTGATGCTGTTAATGCTTTACAAGCTTTAAAGGTTGATGCGATTGGGTTAGATGATGTTGATATCCGTTATTTAAAAACATTGATTGGTCGCTTTAATGGCGGTCCTGTTGGCTTAGAAACTTTAGCTAATGCTATCGGAGAAGAAATTAATAACTTAGAAGATGTCTATGAACCATACTTATTACAAATTGGTTTCATTGATCGTACCCCTAGAGGTCGAATAGCTAACGAGAGTGCTTATAAGCATTTGAAGATTAAACATCAAGTCGATTTATTCTCGACAAATTATAACGATTAATTATAATAGTGGGTTAATTTTGTAGAAATATAATACCCACTTTTTCTTTACTCAAAATGATATTTGTTCACCAAGTGTGTCCTATTTAGGACAACGTTTCTAAAAGCAATCAAAACAAAGTATTTGAATTATAATTATAATTCGTGTATTGTTATACATAGTCGCGACTACAGATGTATGTCGCAGGAGGAAGTATTATATGCGTAGATTATGGGCTTACATCCTATTAGCGTTTACATCCTTAGTACTTGTTGGTGTGTCATTTGCACCCGTATTAAAGAACGCTAATTCAAACATCGACTATCAATCTGGACGTGAAATCACATTCCATATTGAAGCCAAAGACGATGGACCAGAAGTAACAAAAGAAAAATTAGAAGAAGTTGCTGACATCATGAAAGATCGTTTAGCCAATCAAAATGTCACCCGTTATGAGATTGACATTGAAGGTGAAGACAAGATTTCTATCACTCTTTCACAAGATTACAGTCAACAATATTCTAACATCATTCAATATATGGAATTTGATGGCTCTTTTGCTTTGACCAATAGCGCTGGTGACTTTGCTTTAGCCGATGAATTCTTATTAGAAGATGGCAAGGCCACTTTAGAAACATATAACAATTATCCATGTATCACTCTTCCAGTGAACATTGAATCCGAAGAATATAAGAAAGTCTTTGAAGCCGCAAAAGGTGAAGATGCTAAACCAGAACAAATCAATACCGGCTCTGAAGATGAAACTGTTGATGCATACTATATGTACCTTTGGTATGGATTTAAAGAAGAATATATTTCCCCTGACACAGACTACGCCTCCGACTCCCATATCATCATCAAATTTAGAATTCAAGACACCGGTGATGGTGCCAGCCAATATTTCCCAGATACAGACAATAAATTATTCTCAATTGTCAATTTAGACTCTGATGGTGATGGCACAGCGACATATAATGAAAAGAAAGTCGCTTACGACACCGCTAATTACTATATTAATTTATTAAACGCTTCCAAATTAGACGTAGAAGTGAAAAATATTGGTAGCAAATATGTCCCAGCATGGGTCGAACAAACCATTGGTTTAAGCGATACTTCATACGTCGCTTTAACCCCAACATTAATCGCTACTTTAGCTGCTTTAGTGTTAGTGTCCATTCTCTTAGTCTATTTCTTCCGTTTAGGTGCAGTGAGTGTCATTGTTAACACAATCGCTTCTGTCTTTGCGGGATTAGGCGCGATGGTCTTATTAACCGCTGAATATACGACAATCTCTATCTTTGCCTTTATTGCTGTAGCAATGGCTTCCTTAATTAGTGGCATTATCTATTTAACAAAGTTAAAAGATGAAGCATATCGTGGTAGAAGCTTAAAGAAAGCGAACTCCGAAGGTTCTAAAAAAGCCTTATTACCAATCGTTGATGTCAACGTGGTTTTAATCCTCTTAGGAGTCTTTGGCTACTTAATTGGTGGTCAAGCTATGAGAACATTTGCCGCTATTACAGTATTAGGTGGCATTGCTTCCATTATCTTAAATACTATTATTTTAAAACTCTTTATGTGGTTACCAACTAACGCGACCATTTTACAAGGTAAATACGCTGCATTTGGTATTGATTCGGAAAAAGTTCCAGACTTAATTAATGAAGAAAAACCATCTTACTTTGGCCCATACGCTGATAAAGATTTAACAAAAGGCAAATGGAAAGTTGGTATTGGTGGTGCCGTTGTTTTAGTGGCCACAATTATTGGTATGATTATCTTTGGTGCTTTAAATGGTAACATTTACGCTGAACCATCTAGCACTAATAACAGCAAAATCTATTTTGAAACAACATTAACAGAAACTTCCGAAATTAACGATCCAAAGATTAAAGATATTTTATCTAAAACATATGTTTACACTGGTGATGGAGATACAACTTTAACCGAAGAAGAAAGAGCTACCGCTAAAGCCATTTCTTCCTTTGGAATCTCTTCCATTGATAGTGAAGATAGACAATATGTTGATAAAGTTGGCGATGATGATATTACACATTATTTAACTATTGTTACCTTAAACGGCACGATTGATGAAAACTTACATGCTTATTATCAAGATAGCGATGCTAATATCCTCTTTACCCAAGATGATGGTGACGCCAATTACGTTAGTAACTTAATTAATAACCTCATTACCAGTGAACACGCTGTTTTAGAAAGCGTTGCAACTGCTTCTTTAAAGACAGTAGAAGCTCACACAATTGGTCAACCTAACGCCTTGCACATTGCTTTAAGTGCTTTAGCAGGATTAGGCGCTGCCTCATTATATATCTTATTAAGATATAGATTATCCCGTGGCTTAGCCGCAACCTTATTAGCAGCCGCTGCTGGTACAATTTCCATTGGTTTATTATCATTGATCCATTTACCAGTTATTGGTGGTTACACCGTGGTTATCGCGCCACTAGCTATCTTATTCTCACTCTCTTTATCCATCTTATTTATGAATAAAGAAAGAGAATTAATTGCTGAAGATAAAACAAAAGATAATTCCCTAGAAAATAGAAAAGCAATCGCTATTAGAGCGACATCAATCTCTTATGTCGCAGTGACAATTGCCGCTGTGGTTTGTGTCTTTGTTGCCATTAACTTCTTCGGCTTTGGTGCTAACTCAATGGCGTTATCCTTCATTGCTTTAATCGTTTCTATGTTAGTAGTGACAGTGGTTAATCCAATTGTCATCGCTCCATTAAGTAATCTCTTCTATCAATTATTCTCTCGCATTAACGTGAGAAAACCAGTTGCCAAAAAGAAGAAAGCAAAAGTGCGTAAAGTCAATAAATCCGCAGAACCTGAAGAAGCAATCTTCATTGGCATTAACGACTAATTAGAATTGGGCTACTTTATGTAGCCCTTTATTTCACATTTATGAATCAAGATTTATTTCACCGTTTATTAGATTTTTATCATATTAGCGAGGACTATTATCAAAAGCTAATTGCTCCTGTTTCTATTGATTCTTTTGCTTTTGGTCATCAATTCGATCATATTGATGTAGCGATTGCATTGGTAAAAGAAACCATGGCTAAACATGGCAAAATTATGATATATGGTGATTATGACGCTGATGGGATTATGGGAACATCAATTTTAGTAAAGATGTTTTCATATCAAAATTACCCAGTTAGTTACTATATTCCATCTCGTTATATGGATGGTTACGGTTTAACCTTAAATAAAGCTCAGGAAGCCATTGATAATGGTGTTGATTTAATGATTTGTGTTGATAATGGTGTATCAGCTTTTGAGCCAATTAAATTATTAAAAGATAATGGCGTTAAAGTATTGGTTTTAGACCATCATGAAATTCAAGAAGAATTGCCAGTGGCAGATGTGATTTTGCATCCAACATTTGATCATTTTGGCCTTACTCCATCAAGTGGCGCGTTTGTCGCTTTTAATTTTTCTCGCGCTTTTCTCAGTCGCTTTGATAAATATTTATCAACATTAGCCTCTATATCTCTAATTAGTGATATGATGCCATTACAAGAATATAACCGTGAACTATTGAGAATCGTTTTTGAAAATTATATCGAAGGTGAATTTTTACAACTTGATTTATTAAAAGAAGAAGAACCCTTTAATGAAACCACAATCGGGATGAAAATTGCTCCGAAGATTAACTCGATTGGTCGAGTTTTAACTGATACATCTGTCAATCTTTTGGTGAAATTTTTTACAAGCGAAATCAAAGAAGAAATATTACACTACATAGATTGGATTAATCAAACTAATGAAGAGAGAAAAAATCTCTCCAAAGCTGTTGCTAACCAGGAACTTGAAATAAACGATAATGAAAAGGGTATTATCTATATTAGTGACGCAAAAGAAGGTATTCTTGGATTAATCGCTAATAATCTATTAAATAAATATGGTTTACCAGTAATAGCCTTAGCAAGAGATATAGAAAAAGGTATCTATAAAGGTAGTGCGAGAGCACCTGAAGGCTTTTCGATTGTTGATGCATTTAATGCTTGTTCAGATTTTACCAGTGCGGCTGGTGGACACGCCTTAGCGGGTGGATGTACGATAAGAGAAGATCAAATTGATGAATTTAAAAAAGCGTTTATCGATTATTGCAATAATCATCCAATCAAACTAGTGGAGCATGAAACGATTGACTTAGGACTAAATGAATTAACTTTTGATAACTATGAGTTAGTCAAGAGTTTTTCACCGTTTGGAGAATCATGGCCAAATCCAGTTTTTACCCTTCGTCACATCGCCACAAGAGCGTTGTTTTTCTCCCGTACTAGAGAACATATTTTTACACAAATTGGTCAAAAAACACGCATCGTGGGATTTAATTTTTCTTACGATTCAATTAGACAATATCAGTTCATTGATATGGAAGGGATATTGCGATTAAATTCTTATAATGGAAACACCAATCTAGAGTTTTTTACTAAGAAAATAAAAAGTTATTAAAAAATAACTTGCAAAACAATATTTAAAAACGGAATATATTAATATATTCCTTTTATTTTATGTTTAACAAGTATCTTAGAAAATACTATAAAAAATACGCAATATTCCTAATCTTAGGGGTATTGACTTTAGTCGCGATTGATTATGCCCAATTATATCTCCCAGAATTCTTAGGCAAGATCGTTGGTTTATTTACTGATGCAGAAAAAAGTGGTAGTTTTGACACTATTATTGATGGTCGTTCAATCATTGATCAAGTCCTTGAAATTGTTAAATATACGATATTACTTGCCGTTGCAATGATGCTTGGAAGAATCTTATGGAGATTATTAATTTTCCATTCTAGCAAGGGAATTGAAGCCGGTTTAAGACATGATATGTTTTTAAAAGCCGAGAAACTACCTGTTGAATATTATCACACAAACACTGTTGGAACAGTCATGTCGTGGTTTACAAATGACGTGGAAACAATTGAAGAATTCTTCGGTTGGGGCACGGTGATGATTGTTGATGCTTTCTTTTTATCGGTGCTCGTTGTTTATAGGATGTTATCCTATAATGTACCAATGTCTTTATTAATGTTTATTCCTTTAATTCTTATTGTTGTTTGGGGTGCTTTAGTGGAGAAATTTTTCTCAATACGTTGGGAAAATCGTCAAAAAGCTTATGACAAATTATATGATTTTTCTCAGGAAACATTCACAGGCGTCAGGGTTATTAAAGCTTTTGTAAAAGAACAACAAGAACTAAGAGCGTTTGCCAAAGTGGCGAAAAAGAATCAAGATGCGAATGTAAAATTTGTGGTTTTTAATGCTTTCTTTGATTTAATTATTGAAATAATTATTGCAATGGTCGTTGTTTTAGTTCTTTGGCTCGGTGGATATTATGTCTATTTATACGCAACTGGTGGTATGCCAAAATTATTTGGTATTGAATTTACATTTTCCGCTGCTGATTTAGCGACAATGCTCGGTTATTTTGATTTAATCATTTGGCCAATGATTGCTCTTGGTCAAATTATTTCAATGTATTCTAGATGTAAAACATCTATGAAAAGGATTGCTCACTTCTTAGATGCTCCAGAAGATATTTTTGATAAGGCTGACGCCTTAGAAATCGATGATGTGAAAGGCGAAATCACCTTTAAAAATTTCACATTTACTTACCCGGGTGAAAACAAAAAGCCATGGTTAAAGAATATTAATTTAACCATCAAAGCTGGTGAGACAATTGGTATCATTGGTAAGATCGGTAGTGGGAAGACGACACTTGCAAATTCTTTATTAAGAATTTATAACGTCGATGAAAATGAAGTTTTCATTGATGGAGTGGATATTATGAATATCAAATTAGATAGCTTAAGAAGCGCAATTGCCTATGTCCCACAAGATAACTTCTTATTCTCCGATACAATTAAAAGAAATATCGCTTTTGGAGATATTAATTTAGATGATGAGACAGTCAAACAAGCCGCAAAATTTGCGTGTGTTGATGAAGACATTGAAGGCTTTAAAGATAAATATGAGACAGTGACTGGTGAAAGAGGTGTCACTCTTTCTGGTGGTCAAAAACAAAGAATTAGTATCGCAAGAGCTTTTATTAAAAATAGCCCAATACTAATTTTTGATGATAGTGTCTCAGCAGTTGACACCAAAACCGAAGAGATTATCTTAAGAAATATTAAAGAACAAAGAAAAGGTAAAACTACATTAGTAGTTTCCTCGCGTGTTTCCACTGTTATCGGCTTAGACAAAATTATTGTTTTAAATAATGGTGAACTCGAAGGTTTTGATACACCACACAATTTATTTAATACTTCTCCAACATATAAGAGAATGGTCCTCTTACAACAATTAGAGGAAGAAAAAGTGAATAGAGAGGAGGGTTTGAGCGATGGCGGAACAAACTGATTTTGAAAAGCTCAAGGGCGACAAAAAGATCCCTGCTCGTATACTCTATTCTCGTGCCTTTCATTATTTAAAAAAGGAGATGCTCACTTTAATTTTCTCCTTAATCCTTGTCTTAATTAATGTTGGTTTAGATGTTTATTTGCCATCTTTAATTGGTAATATTACCAATGAATTAAGTAATGTTTCCGATAAAACATTAACATACATATCAATTTTTGCCGGTAGTTATTTAGGTTTAGCAATTTTAGGCCAAGGGTTGATGCTATTACAATCTGTAATATTAAATAAAGCTGGCCAAAGAATCGTCTATCGACTCCGTATGGATGTTTATCAACATATATTGAATATGTCGCAAAACCAACTAAACGATATGCCAGTTGGCTCATTAGTCACAAGAGTGGCGAATTATACGACCTCGATATCTGATTTATTTACCAAAGTATTAGTGAGTTTGATTAGAAATGGTTTAACCATAATTGGTGTTTTTGTCATCATGCTGGCGATGAGCCCAATCCTCGGTGGCATCCTCACAATCTTTGTGGTCATTATCTTTATCGTCAGTTTCTTCTTCCGTTATGTGGTGAGGAGAATATTTACAAAAGAAAGACGATACATCTCTGATTTAAATACCTTCTTAAATGAGAATTTATCGGGTATGAATATTGTTCAACTTTTCAAACAGCAAAAAAGAAAAGACGAAGAATTCTCTATTAAAAATGAGACATTAAGAAAGCAGAGATACAAACTCAATATTGCTTTTGCAATGTATCGTCCATTTGTTACCTTCTTATACTTTTTAGCAATCGCGATTACTTTCTATGCTGGTATGAAACTTTCCTTGCTCCCAGGCACGGTTATCGCTTTCTATTTATATCTTTCTAGATTCTTTAATCCAGTGCAAAATATCGCTGACCAATTAAATGAAATTCAAAGATCAATGACAGCGTGTGAGCGTTTGTTTAACTTGTTAGATGTTAAACCAGAAGTCTTAGATAAAGAAAATGCGATTAAAATTGAACAATTTAAAGGCAAGATCGAATTCAAGCATGTTTGGTTTGCTTATGAAGAAGAAAATTGGATTTTAAAAGATGTTTCCTTTGTGATTGAACCACGACAAACTGTCGCCTTTGTCGGAGCGACTGGCGCGGGTAAAACAACTATCCTTTCTTTAATAGTGAGAAACTATGAAGTGCAAAAAGGAGAAATCTTAATCGATGACATCAATATTAATGACATTGAACTTAAGTCATTAAGAAAAGCGATGGGGCAAATGCTCCAAGATGTCTTCTTGTTCTCTGGAACAGTCAAGAGTAACATTACCCTACACGATGATTCATATTCCGATGAGGAAGTCATGGAAGTTTGTCGATATGTAAACGCGGATACATTTATTAACGCAGATGAGAAGGGGTTACAAAAAGAGATTATTGAAAGAGGAGAAAATCTCTCACAAGGCCAAAGACAATTGCTCTCATTTGCTAGAACCGTTCTTCATAAACCACAAATTCTCATTCTCGATGAAGCTACGGCAAATATCGACACTGAGACTGAGGTATTAATCCAAGAATCGTTAGAGAGAATTAAAAACATTGGTACAATGTTAGTGGTAGCGCATCGATTATCAACGATTCAAAAATCCGATCAAATTGTTGTCCTACAACATGGTGAAATTGTTGAGATTGGTAATCACCAAGAACTTCTAAAAAAGAAGGGGTTCTACTACAGACTTTATCAATTACAATTACAACATAACGAATAAGAACCCATCATTTGTTGGGTTCTTTTATTTTGTACCTATGCGATATTTTCTTTAAAAAATAAAGAAAACAATATATCATTAATATGTTATGGCAGAAACAAAAAAAGAATTATTAGTCAATGGTGGATATCCTCTCCACACTTTTGAAGATGTCGAAGAGATTTATATTAATTATATTTATTCTTCGGAGGATCGCGCTAGAATCCGTGATGCTTACGAGTTCGTATTGAAAAAGCATGATGGGCAATTAAGAAAAAGTGGTGAACCTTATTATCATCATCTAGTGGAAGTTGCCTATATTATCGCTAATTTACACGCTGGTCCAAACACGATTATCGCCGCCTTTTTACACGATGTTGTCGAAGACACTGATGTGACAGTGGAAGATATCGAGAAGAGATGGGGGGAAGAAGTCGCCAATCTCGTCGATGCTTTAACAAAGATTCAAAGATTAAAATTATCAAAGATAACCAGTGAAGAATTCGAGGCTGAAGACCATCGTAAAATCTTTATTGGTATGGCTAAAGATATTCGCGTCATTTTCATTAAATTAGCGGATCGTCTCCATAATATGCGCACTCTTGCATCATTAAGTCCCGAAAGGCAACAAGCCATTTCTAAAGAAACTAGTGAAGTTTTTGTGCCAATCGCGCACCGCATTGGTTTAGATTCCATTAAGAGTGAATTAGAAGACCTCTGTTTGAAATATTTACATCCTGATAAATTCGAAGAAATCAAAAAGCTTTTATCTAAGAAGACAAAAAATATTGGTAAATCCTTAGAAAACCTCAAGAAGAGAATTGCAGATATCTTACTAGATAGCCCCATTCCTTTTTCCATCTCATCGCGTGTTAAATCGATTAATTCCATTTACACAAAGATGTACATCAAAGGCCACGCTTTTAGCGAAATTTACGATATTCTCGCTTTACGTATCGTTACTGATACAGAATTACATTGTTATGAAATCCTTGGTTTAATTCATAAATTCTATAAACCAGTTCCTGGTCGTTTTAAAGACTACATCGCAATGCCTAAACCAAATCTTTATCAATCATTGCACACAACGGTTGTTTCTGGAGATGGCAATTTCTATGAAATCCAAATTAGAACTAAAGAAATGGATGAAGTAGCGGAGTCTGGCGTTGCCGCCCACTGGGCATATAAAGAAGGTACTGGTTATAATTCCAAACAAGAGCAACAAGAAATTGAAAATAAATTACACTGGTTCAGAGATTTTGTCTCTATGTCTAAAGACAGCAGTGAAAAATCAGCTTCCGAATTTATGGAGACACTAGCGGAAGATATCTTTGAAAGTAATGTATATGTCTTCACTCCAAAGGGTAAGGTGATTGAACTACCTAATGGTAGTACACCAGTTGACTTTGCTTATCGCATTCACACAAAAGTGGGCGATGCATGCACTGGCGCACTTGTTAACAGCATGATGGTGCCACTTAACACCATTTTAAAAACTGGTGATATGGTGGAAATTAAAACTAGTCGTAATTCTCCTGGCCCAAGTGAAGGTTGGCTAGAATTTGTGAGAAGTAACTCCGCTAAATCAGCGATTCGTAAATTTATTGCCAAGAAGAACGCTTCTCTTGTTAGAGAAGAGAAAATACAAAAAGGTCATCAAGCTTGTTTAGACTCTTTCAAAGATCGCGAAATTGATGAACCTGAGATGATGGAATATCTCAATAAACCAGAATTACTCGACCATTTCGGTTTTGATAATGTTGAGGACTTATTCGTAGCGGTGAGCGGAAGAAAACCCGCCCCAAGTGCGATTATTGAATTTCTCCATATTAAAAAGCCAATTGTCCTTCCAACTGGTGGCAAAGCAAAGACTACATCTGGTAAAGATAGCCCCGTCTATTGTCGTGGCGCTGGAAGAGTAGCGATTACCTTAGCCAATTGTTGCACACCGATACCTGGTGATGATATTGTCGGCTATATTACCAAAGGTAAAGGCATCAGTGTCCATCGTCGTAGCTGTCCAAATGTCGCCAATGAGAAAGAACGACTAGCGGATGTCTATTGGAGAAAAGATCTCGAATTCGCTACTTATCCTGTTGACATCATTATCCAAAGTAGCGATAGACCAAACTTACTCGTTGATATCATGCATACGCTTACCGCTCAAAAGGTGACATTGATGAATCTCAACGCGAGAAAAAATCCCAACAATTTAATTACAACAATTACTGTCTCATTTAACGTTTCAGATGCCAAGAGACTTAGTGATATCTTCAATGTATTGAAGAGTGTTACCGGCATCTATAATGTCGAAAGAATGATTCACTAAAGGAGAAAACAATATGCCAATTATTAATGTAAAAGGTACTCATGATGTTATTGGTGATGAAGCCGCGCTATATAGCGTGGTGGAATCAATCATGCGCACAATGAGCATGCAATATGCTTTTAATGAAGTTCGCCCACCTGTTTTAGAACATAGTGAACTCTTTATCCGTGGGATGGGTAATAGCACCGATGTTGTCCGCAAGGAAATGTATACATTCCTTGATAAAGGCGATAGAAGTTTAACTTTGCGTCCAGAATTCACTGCTGGAATTATGAGAATGATTGTGCAAAACAAACTCTACGCCACTAATGATTTGCCACTTAAATATTTTTATTTAGGACCAGTCTTCCGTTATGAAAGACCACAATTAGGAAGGTTTCGTCAATTCAATCAATTCGGTGTCGAATTAGTAGGTGGACAATCATCATTTTATGATGTGGAAGTCATTTCTTTAGCCTATGACATCTTACAAATGTTAAGACTCAAAAATGTTGTTTTAAAAATTAACACACTCGGTGATGAGGAGAGTAGAAACGCTTATCGAGATGCTTTGAAAAAGTTTTTTGCTCCTCACATTACAAATATGTGCGAAGATTGTAAAAATCGATATGAACTTAACCCATTAAGAATTCTTGATTGTAAAGTGCCAGAGGACCAAGAAATAGTTAAATTAGCACCGAAGATGTCAGATTTCTTATCAGAAACCAGCAAAACTAAGTTTGCGCAAGTGCTCAAGAGTCTAGATGAATTAGGCATTCCTTATGAAGTTGATGATTCATTAGTCCGTGGATTAGATTACTATAGCGAAACCGTTTTTGAATTCCATTACACAAGCGAAAATGGAAATAATTATGGTGCGATAGGTGCAGGTGGTCATTATTCTCACCTCGTCCAAGAAATCGGTGGACCAGATTTACCAGGTATCGGCTTCTCTTTCGGCATTGAAAGAATTGTCTCCGTCCTGAAGGACGACAATATCTTAAATGAAGAAAAACTCGATCAATTTGTTGATTTTTATGTTATGCCACTAGGCGAAGAAAATAAAGACTACGCTTATCATATTGCCTCTAAGTTAAGAGGATTAGATTTCGTTACTGATATTTGCTTAGATAAAGCTAAATTACCAGCAATGTTTAAACGTGCGGAAAAGAAGAGAGCGAAATTCGCTGTTATCATTGGTGAAAACGAAGTTAATGAAAAGAAAATGGTCATTAAGAACATGACTAGTCAAGAGCAAGTCGAACTTAAAGAAGATGAACTCTTAGAAAAAATATATGGCATTCACGATCAGATTTATGAATGCGATGAATGTGAGGAAAAATAGGGGGGAATTATGAAAAGAACATGTTTAAATACAGAACTTAGCAAAGCTAATGTTAATCAAGTAGTTACTTTACTTGGCTGGGTCAGCAAAAGAAGAAATTTTGGCTCCATTTTATTCATCGACTTAAGAGATAGAAGTGGTATTATCCAAATTATGGTTCCAGATGCTTCTAAAGTACCAGATGTGAGAAACGAATATGTTATTCAAGTCACCGGGACAGTTAAATTAAAAGAACAGCCAAACGAAAAGCTTAAAACCGGTAAGATTGAAGTAGTGGCGGATGAGATTAAAGTCATCAACACCGCAAAGA
Organism: uncultured Bacilli bacterium; assembly: GCA_905235515.1. Taxonomy (GTDB): domain Bacteria; phylum Bacillota_I; class Bacilli_A; order RFN20; family CAG-826; genus CAJOLV01. Next base: position 108,079 of record CAJOLV010000002.1, read on the forward strand.
ACACACCAATTATTGTCGCTGATGAAACTGATGCCTTAGAAGATACGAGATTAAAATATCGTTATCTCGATTTAAGACGTCCTATCATGCAACATTATTTTGATATCAGAGATGAGATTAAGATTACAACACACAAATATTTGCATGAGCACAATTTCATAGAAATTGAAACACCAATGCTTTGCGCATCTTCACCTGAAGGCGCGAAAGAATATTTAGTGCCTTCCCGTGTTCATAAAGGACAATTTTATGCATTACCACAAAGCCCACAAATGTTTAAACAACTCTTAATGGTCGGTGGCTTTGAAAGATATTATCAAATCGCACGTTGCTTCCGCGATGAAGACTTGCGTGCGGATAGACAACCAGACTTTACCCAAATCGATATTGAGACCTCTTTCTTAGATCAAGACCAATTCTTAGAATTGATGGAAGGTTTAATTAGAGATATATTTAGAAACACAATCGGTTACGAAGTAAAATTACCACTCCGTCAAATGACTTATAAAGAAGCGATGGAGAGATTTGGTAGTGATAAACCAGACACTCGTTTTGGTATTGAACTTCATGACTTAAAAGAAGTATTTAAAAATACATCTTTTGAAGCGTACATGAATGCTGAAGCTATTAAAGGTATTTGTGTGCCAGGGGTCGCAAGTGAAACTAGCCGTAAAGTAATCGATAACTTAACTCTTGAAGCGAAGAAATTTGGTTTAGGCGGTCTCGCTGTCCTTAAATACGAAGGTGAGGAATTAACTGGTTCCTTTGCTAAATTCCTCTTAGAGGAAGAAAAACCAGCCTTAATTAAAGAATTAGGCGCTAATAGTGGAGACATTATCATCATCGCCGCTGGTCCATATAATAGAATCACCCCATTATTAGGTGCGATTAGATTACAATATGGTAAACAACTTGGTTTAATTAAACCAAACACATTTGATTTGCTCTGGGTTATTGATTTCCCAATGTTTGAAAGAGATATCGAAACAGGCAATATGGTGGCAAGCCATCACCCATTCACTCGTCCAAAAGATGAAGATTTACATTGGTTAGATGAAGATCCCACTAAGATGTTAAGCTACGCTTACGATATTGTAATTAATGGTTATGAAGCCGGTGGTGGCACTCTTCGTATCTATGACCAAAATGTCCAAAAGAAGATTTTCAACATCCTTGGTTTAGGTGATGAAGAAGTAAAAGAAAAATTTGGTTACTTTGTTGACGCCTTGCAATATGGCACACCTCCACATGGTGGAATGGCCTTTGGTTTAGATAGATTAGCGATGATTCTTGGTGGCACTGATAATATTAGAGATGTCATCGCATTCCCAAAGAATCTCGCCGCTGTTTGTCCGATGTCTGGCGCTCCAACAAATGTCACACAACAACAATTAGATGATCTCGGCATTGAGATTAAATAATAATGGTTATAATTACAAATTATAATAAAAACTAAAAAACTACTAAATAACTACTAAGGAGAATTGTATGAAAAAAATTGATGAATTAGCAGTTGCCACAATTAGATCACTTTGTATTGATGAGATTAATCAAGCCAATTCTGGCCATCCAGGTATGGCTTTAGGTAGCGCCCCTTTGATGTATACGTTATTAACTAAACATCTTGTCAGTGATCCAAAAGAACCAAACTGGTACAATAGAGACCGCTTTGTCTTATCAGCCGGTCACGCTAGTGCATTATTATACGCTATGCTACATGTCGCTGGTTATGATTTACCACTTGATGAATTAAAAAGATTTCGTCAAATCAATTCTTTAACTCCTGGTCATCCAGAATTTAAACACACTCTTGGCGTTGATGCAAGCAGCGGACCTTTAGGTCAAGGTATTGCTCAAGCTGTCGGTTTAGCTATGGCGGAGGCTGCAGTTGCCGCGCAATATCCAGAAGGTCAACGCATTATGAACCATTATACATATGTGCTTTGTGGCGATGGATGTTTACAAGAAGGTATTTCACAAGAAGCCATCTCTCTAGCTGGTCATCAAAAACTCAATAAACTGATTCTTTTATATGACGCTAATAAAGTAACACTCGATGGTCCAATTGAATTATCTTTCTCAGAAGATGTGAAAGGCCGTTTTCTCGCTAGTGAATGGGATGTCCTAGAAGTCCAAGATGGTAATGATACCGAGGCTATTGATAAAGCTATTGCTAAAGCAAAACTTTCCAAAGAAAAGCCAACATTAATCATTATTCACACAGTCATTGGCTTTGGTTCAAGTAAACAAGGAACAAATAAAGTTCATGGTTCACCATTAGGATTAGAAGATGGCAAACACGCGAAAGTTGATGTCTATGGATTTGATCACGAAGACTTCTATGTCCCACAAGAAGTTTATGAAGAATTCAATAACACCTTTGGTGAAAGAGGGAGAAAAGCTCGTTTAGCTTGGGAAGAAGAATTAAAGAAATATGGTCAAACTCATAAAGCTGAACTTGAGCAATTCTTAGAATTACAGAACCTTGATATTTCTAAATACTTGCCAGAAGGATATCCAGAATTTGTAGAAGGTAGCCAAGTATCTACTCGTGTTGCCTCTGGCAAAGCTCTCAATTATTATATGAAAGCCTTACCAAATTTAATCGGTGGATCCGCCGATGTTGCTGGTTCGGTAATGACTAAACTCGATGAAAGAGCAAACTTCGATGCCGAACATCGCGATGGTCGTAATGTCAACTGGGGTATCCGTGAACACGCAATGGCGGCAGCAATGAACGGCATGTTGCTCCATGGTGGAGTAAGAGCTTATGGTGGTTGTTTCTGTGTCTTTGCTGATTATCTCAAGCCAGCCATTAGAATGGCAGCATTAAGTCATTTACCGGCCATCTATTTATTCTCACATGATGGTCTCGCCATAGGCGAAGATGGTCCAACTCATGAACCAATCGAACAATTAGCGATGTTAAGAAGCACTCCATGGATTAGAGTCATTCGTCCTGCCGATGAAAGAGAAACATACGCCGCTTGGAAGGTCGCTCTACAAAGTGTTGACACACCAACTTGCTTAATTCTCTCTCGTCAAAATCTCCCGTTATTAAATGGAAGCAATCCTAAAGGATTAGAAAAAGGTGCCTATGTCATTTCTAAAGAAGCGAAAAACGCACAATACATCTTATTAGCCACCGGTAGTGAAGTCTCGATGGCCATTGATGCTCAAAAAGTTCTTTTAGAAAAAGGCATCGATGTGAGAGTAGTTTCCATGCCATCTTGGGAATTATTTGAACAACAAGATGAAGCTTATAAGAAAGAAGTGATGTCCTTACCAAGAGAGAAGAGAATCTCTGTGGAAATTCAATCAACCTTTGGTTGGGAAAGATATGCTGATCATCAATTTGGTGTCAATCGCTTCGGTTATAGTGGTAAAGCAAAAGACGTCTATGTGAAACTTGGTTTCACAGTTGAAGCCCTTGTTAATTTAGTCGAGTCAATCAAATAAAATCAAATAATTGAACAAAATTAGTGGTGGAAACACCACTTTTTGTTTTGTATATTTTCCTACTTTCATATAATATATGTGGTATGGGAAGATACGTTTATATCGATAACGATTCAAAAAAAGGAAGATTCGGCATTGGTGTCGGTGTTTTTAAAACCTTAGCGAATGAAGCGATTAACCATGTTTCTGGTTTAGTGGATATTCCAGTCGAAGGGAAAAACCATCGTCTAATCTTAAACAGCTCTTCTATTGAAATTCGTGATAGTGTTGTTTATGTGAGAGTAAATGTCAACGCGAAAAAGAGTGTTGATATTAATAAACTTCGCGAAAGATTAATAGAAGAAGTTAATTCATCATTTATGATGGTCGCGGAACAAGTTCCGGTAGAAGTAAAAGTAAAAGTCGAAAACATTATTTAATATGTCGATGTCTCGCCAACAAGAAAATTTTGTCATCATGACAGTTATTTATAATGAGCTGTCAGATTTTATCTTGGGGCAAGGTGAAGAATTTAGAGACGCAAAAGAATTGATGGCCTCTTTATGCGAATGTCCATATTCTGAAGTGAGTGACTATGTCAAAAAGACAATCAGTTATGCTTTGAATAATTACGGCGTTATCAAGGACATCTTTACTCCAAAACTCAATAATTGGAAATGGGAAAGATTACCATTATTAACTCAAGCCATTTTAATGATGAGCTATGCTCATATGCAAGTAGAAAAAGTCGATAAAGTGGTAGTTATTGATGTGGCAGTGACATTAGCCAAAAAATATATCGAACCTAAACAAGCCAAATTTATTAACGCTATATTAGATGAGGTGCTTTAATGTACCAAGGGAAAGTCATCTACACCGTTAGTGATGTCAATCGCTACATCAAAGCTTTAATTAACAATGATCAAAACCTCAAATTCATTTATGTGAGAGGTGAAATATCTAATTTTAAACCTGGGGCTAATGGCCACCTTTATTTTTCTTTGAAAGATAAAGAATGTTTAATTAATGTCGCAATGTTCAATAATTATGCGAAAGCTATTACTTTTGTTCCAAAAAATGGCGATGAAGTCGTAGTGCTCGCTAGCGCGGATGTCTATCCAGCGCGTGGAAGTTACCAATTACTGGCTTTTGAAATGAACCAAGTTGGGCAAGGAGATATATTGTTAGAACTTGAAAAACTCAAAAAGCAACTCCAAGCCGAAGGCTTATTTGAACAATCACGCAAAAGACCAATCAATATCTACCCACACGCAATAGGAGTTATAACCGCCAAGAATTCTGCAGCTATTAAAGATATCCTTTTCAATTTGAAAAGAAGATACCCAATTGCTGATATTTATGTCTTTTATAGCGCGGTACAAGGTGATTCTGCCCCAGCTGAATTACTAAAAGCCTTTAACGAAAGCCAAAAATATGATTTAGATACCTTAATTATTGGTCGTGGTGGGGGCGCAAGTGAGGATTTAAGCGCGTTTAACGATGAAAAACTAGTTAGGGCGATTGCTAATAGCAAAATGCCAGTTATCGCCGCTGTAGGCCATGAAATCGATTCTACACTGGTGGACTTTGTAGCTGACAAAAGAGCGTCCACTCCAACAGGGGCGGCAGAACTAGCAACAGTGGATAGAAGAGAAATTGAACAGAAATTTCAATATGCAATAGATGATATGTCTGAATCATTGAAAAATAAATTAATGGACATGAAAGAAGATATTTCTTCTTATCAAGAGGAGTTGAATGAAGCGATTAAAGATTATCTCACTGATGAGAAAAGAAAACTGAAAGCCTATCAAGATCAATTAGAAGCTTTATCACCTCTAAAGGTATTGAATAGAGGATTCTCTATCACCCAAGATAAAGATGGAAAAGTGATTACAAGTGTCAAAGATGTAAAATGTGGAGACACTATCACAACAATTGTGAAAGATGGTACTATTAATAGTAAGGTGGAGAAAGTTGAGGAAAGATGATTATGAGTGAAAAAATAGATTTCAAAAAGAACATTGAAAGATTAGATGAAATCGTTAATTTGATTTCTAACAAAGCCTTATCTCTTGAAGAAAGTTTAAAACTCTACGAAGAAGGACAACAAATTATCAAGCTCCTCTCTGAAGAATTAAAAGCCGCTGAGGAAAAAGTAGAAAACATTGTGGACATCAAATAATTTTTGAACTTACTAGTAGAAATTTAGTAGAAATTTAGTATATGGGAAAGAAGAAAGTAATTCAAAGAATTAATCTTGAGGAAATTAAAGATCCTTCTTTTCTTAATGAACTTAAATATTTTGAACTAGATGCACTCAGTCATGATATAGCCGATTACATTATTGATGCGACATCACGTTATGGTGGTCACTTATCAAGTAATCTCGGTGTAGTGGACGCCACAATTGCGTTATGTCGAGTCTTTGATTTTAAAAAAGATAAGATTATTTTTGATGTTGGTCATCAATGTTATACATATAAAGTTCTTACCGGTCGTTCTTTAGAACGATTAAGACAAAAAGATGGTGTATGTGGTTTCCAAAGAATGGCAGAATCCCCATATGATCATTTTGAAGCTGGTCACTCTTCAACATCAATCGCTGTGGCGGCTGGTATGGCTTTAGCAAGAGATTTAAAAAAAGAAACTCATAGTGTGATTGCTTTTGTTGGCGATAGTAGCATCGCTAATGGATTAGCTTTTGAGGCATTAAACGATGTTTCGATGCAAAAGCATAAAGTAATTATCGTTTTAAACGATAACGATATGTCTATCTCCTATCCTGTTGGCGGTTTATCACGCCTTTTAAGAAAATATGGAACATCCTCTTTTTACTCAAAAAGTAAGTCTTTTATTAAAAAAGTTTTGTGTTGGAATGGTTTTGGCCGCTGGTTATATAAGATTGGCGGTAGCTTTAAAAACTGGACCAAGATTCATTTATTAAGAACTAATATTTTTGATAATCTCGGTTATTCATTAATCGGCCCGATTGATGGTCATGATATCAAAGCAATGGAAAAAGCCTTTAAAAAGGCTCAAAGAATAGATAAGTCAGTGATAGTCCATATCAAAACAATTAAAGGTAAGGGTTATAAATACGCTGAAGATGATAATTTTGGTAATTGGCATGGCGTTAATCCTTTTAATAAAGAAACTGGCGAGCCATTAAATAAATCTACAATGACATGGTCTGAATTATATTCAGATATCTTACTTGAGGCTATGCGTGAACACGAGCATATCGTCACTCTTGTTCCAGGTACTGGTGTGGGAAGTTATATTGAAAAAATACATAACGAATTCCCAAAACGAACAATTGATGTCGGCATTGCCGAAGAATATGCAGTGACAATGTCTGGAGGTCTAGCGGTTTCAGGATTATATCCAGTTGTCTCAATTTATTCCACATTCCTACAAAGAGCGTATGATGAGATTTCTCACGATTTAGCAAGAATTAATCTTAATGCGACCTTATTAATTGATCGCGCTGGTTTAGTTGGTAATGATGGTTCAAGCCATCAAGGCATTTATGATGAAGCTTTCCTAATGAGTATTCCAAATACAGTTATTGCGATGGCCTCTAATAGAGGGCAAGCCAAATCATTATTAAATGAATCTTTGAAAGGACATGGAGTGTTTGCGATTAGATATTGTAAAAACGCCTGTTTAGATAATTATCCAGAAGAAAATTTGCCTTTTGGTAAATGGAAAGAAGAAATACTGGGTCATAAAACTGCGATTGTTTCAGTGGGACCAGAGACTGAAGAATTAAAAGAATTGTTAAAAGATAAGGATGTTACTTTAGTAAACGCTATTTATCAAAAGCCACTAGATGAAGAGTGGGTGAAGAAACTTTTAAACTATGACAAAGTTATTATTTACGATGCTTATTCAGTTAAAGGTGGATTCCCACAAGCATTAGCTTCTCGCTTAGCGGAGGAAGGTTTCAAAGGTAAAGTTATTATAAAAGCAATACCAGATGTCTTTGTCAAACACGCTAGTGTGAGAGAACAAAAGGAAGAATTCAAATTACTACCAGAAGATATCATTGCCCTTCTCTAATATTTGGTTAACATAATGTATTATTTCATTATATAATAATGGCGTATGAGTAAAGTGATTGTTCACATTGACTTAAACGCCTTTTTTGTAAGAGCGGAAGAAATAAAAGATCCATCTTTAGAAGGTAAAGCTGTCGCTGTTGGTAGAGAAGGAAGAGCGGGAATCGTTTCCACTTGTTCCTATGAGGCCCGTAAATATGGTGTCCATTCTGGTATGCCCGTCTTTCAAGCTAAACAACTATGCCCGCAATTAATTCTTCTTCCTGGCGATTATCGCTTTTATCGCACGCTCTCGCACATGTTTAGAAGATTCGTAAGGAATTATACCGAAATAGTGGAAATCGCCTCTATAGATGAGTGTTATGCGGATTTTACCGATGTTTTAAAAGATGTTAAAGATGTAGAGGCGTTTTTTCGCAAATTACAACTTGATTTATTTAAACAAACTCAATTGAAATGTTCCATTGGTGTGGCTCCCACAAAGTTTTTAGCTAAAATGGGGTCCGATTATCAAAAACCAATGGGTTTAACTATTATCAGAAAGAAAGATATTAAAAAGAAATTGTATCCATTATCTATTGATAAACTCTATGGAGTGGGCAAAAAGACTCTCCCAAGATTACAAGCATTAGGTATTAAAACTATTGGTGACTTAGCAAATAGAGTTGACACTGATGATAAAGAGGTAATGAATCAATTTGGAAAATTTGCTTATACAATCAAAGACTGGTTACATGGAAAAGGCTCTGATAGTGTACAAGCGGAATCAGATGACCCGAAATCTTTAGGCCATTCAACTACTTTAAAGCATGACACCGATGATTTTAATGAAATTAAATTAGTCTATGAGGAATTATGCAAAGAAGTCTCTTATGAAGTCAAAAGAGAAAAAATGATGGGCTATACAGTTAATATCAACATCAAGGAAGCTAACTTTATTAGTCACAACAAATCTATTACATTAGATAGGCCAATCAGCGACGCAAAACTCATTTATAAATATGCGATAAATCTCTATGAAAAGAACTTTTTAGGAATCAGCGTCCGTTTAGTGGGTGTGACTTTACAAAACCTTATTTCTAATAAAGATGTAGCGGTGCAAATGAATTTGTTCGTTGGTGAAGAAGATGAAGATAAAACTAAAGTTTTAATCAACGATATCAACCGTGGGTTTGATAAGCCCATTGTTATGCGTGCATCCGAAGTAAAGAAGGAAAAATAATATGCTTTTAGAAGACGCAATTGAATTATTTCAACAATATATCCTTGTCGAAAAAGGGTTATCAAAGCAAACTTTATCTTCCTATATGACTGATTTGAAAAAGTTTTTCTTATATTTCAAAGAAGGGGGAGCGGAGAAAGTCGATACTTCTGATTTAATGGGAACTGACTTAATAGAATATCGTAGATATCTCGGTGCGACACAAAAAAGAGCAGCGACCACTCTTAGAAAGATATCGTCAACTAGATCGTTCTATCTCTTTTTAAAAAGAGAAAAGATAATTGATATCGATATACCAGAAATTGAACCGCCAAAAAAGCCACAAACTTTACCAAATTGTTTATCGATAGAGGAAGTGGAAGCTTTATTAGAGACACCAGATATTTCTAGACCTGATGGACTAAGAGATAGGGCTATGCTTGAATTGATGTATTCAAGTGGTTTACGTGTCAGTGAACTTTTAGCGTTGGAAAGAAAAAAAGTTAATCTAGAAAGAGGAATCGTTTCCGTTTTTGGTAAAGGGGCCAAAGAAAGAAAAGTTCCGATAGGGGATTTTGCTTTAGAATTTGTTATTAAATACATTAATGAAGCAAGGAGTAAAAATCCGGGTAAAAACACTAAGTATCTATTTTTAAATAGATATGGTAAGCCATTATCCCGTCAATATTTCTTTAAACAGATTAAAAAATACGCCTTATTAGCAGGAATAGACACCGAGATTTCTCCTCATACATTAAGACATTGCTTTGCCACCCATTTGTTAGAAAATGGTGCTCAATTAAGAGCGGTGCAAGAGATGCTTGGTCACTCTAACATTGCTACAACTCAAATATATACACACATTTCAACAAAACGCATTATCAGTGCATATGATTTGTATATGAAAAAGAAATAAGATAAAATCTTAAATGAACGGAGAATTATATATGTCATATAAATTTAAAAGAATATTCGTGATAGTTGCTGATTCTGTCGGCATTGGTGCCGAACCAGACGCAGATCAATATTTTAACGATGGACAAAATGACGTCGGAAGCAACACGATTGTCCATATCGCTGAAAGAATGCCAGATGGTCAAGGATTAAATATTCCAACTATGAATTCTTTTGGTTTAGCGGACTTAGATGATATTAAAGGCACTTTTAAAGTTAGTCACCCTCATTCATATGTCGCTAGGGCGAGAGAAGAATCTAAAGGTAAAGACACTATGACTGGCCACTGGGAAATGATGGGAGTTTACACTACAAAGCCATTCCAAACATTCACAGATCATGGATTCCCAAAAGAATTAATTGATGAATTAGAAGCTAAAACTGGCCACAAAGTAATTGGTAATAAAGCCGCCTCAGGAACAGAAATTCTTGTTGAATTAGGCGAAGAACAGATGAGAGACAATTCTTTAATTGTATATACATCCGCTGATTCAGTTTTACAAATTTCTGCTCATGAAGAAGTTACTGGCTTAGAAGAATTATATAGATGTTGTGAAATTGCTCGTGAAATCTGTATGAAAGATGAATGGATGGTGGGAAGAATTATCGCTAGACCATTTTTAGGTAATGATAAAACTAACTTCAAAAGAGTTGTTGCCCATCGTCATGACCTAGCTTTAAAACCACCGGTCAAAACTGTGATGAATGTTTTAAAAGACAATGGTTTTGATGTTAGCTGTGTCGGTAAAATTGGCGACATCTTTGATGGTTATGGTGTGACCAAAACACAAAAAACATCTTCTAATGAAGATGGAATGGATAAAACTATTGATGAAGCTAAGAACAATGATTTTACCGGTATCTGCTTTGTCAACTTAGTAGAATTTGATAGTGAATACGGTCATAGAAGAGATCCGATTGGCTATGGGAAGTGTTTAGAAGCATTTGATAAGCGTTTAAATGAGCTCCTTCAATATCTCAAAGACGATGATTTAGTAATTGTTACCGCAGACCATGGTAATGATCCAACTTGGGCAGGCACTGATCACACCAGAGAAAAAGTTCCTCTATTAATGTATTCAAAGAATTTTAATGATGGTGGATATCTTGAGGAAAGAAGTTCTTTTGCTGATATTGGAGCGACTATTCTTAAAAACTTCCATTTAGAGATACCGAAACATTTAATCGGTCATCCAATTGAAGAATTGCTAAAATAAGATAATTACAAAAAAAGTTAGTTTTTTAAGACCCTTATGGGTCTTTTCTTTTTCTCACAAACAAAATATCAAAAATAGTGCAACTAAAATCGATTTTTTAAGAATAGTTTATAGGAGGACTTTTTTGAAAATGTTAAAAGAAGAGTATATAAATCCATATAGTAATTTGCACAAAAAAGAAATCGCTTCCATAGTTAAAAAGCAAATGAGCTTAGAAAGAAAACAAGCTCATTATGATATCATCGGATGGCTTATTAGACAAAATGAATACGCAAAGTGCTCAGAGAAATATCGTTTGTCTTATGAATTAAAAGCCGGCGAAATATACGAAGTTGATTTTGGCATTAATGTGAATGCAGAATTCTCATATCGACATTATGGTCTAGTCTTAGTTGACTCACCAGAATCTAATCCATTGGTTTTAATGTGTCCGTTAAAGACAAACACAAAAGGCGCTCATCGAGCAAGTGATATCAACCTCGGAATTATAGAATCGCTTGACACAAAACACGAATCATTAGCGGTAATTAATCAAATTAGATCAGTGGACAAGTTCAGAATATTTAAAAGACAAGTAATCGGTAAGAAAGAATTAGAGCAAAGTAAATTTAATGATGTAGAAATAGAAAATTCAAATGATATGATTATAGAAAACATAACACCAAATAGGTTAGACAATAATCAATATGAAATGGTCATTAATGGCCTATTAAATTACATCAAATATGGCACAATCAACCCAAAACAGTGATATGAGCTAGTAGTTTTCTAGTAGTTTTAAAATCGAATTAATATGTGGAAAAGTCGAATTATCAACATATTTATAAAATGTTTTTTTATAAGATGATTAATAAATATATCTTGATATAATCTCGTTTTTATATAATATGGTTAACATAATGATAATTATGCGAAGTCGTATATAATTCGCTATTTTAATGTGGATTGTGTGGAAAACTATAAAAGAAAAAAGCTGTTTTATTCACAGCCTCATCTTAACATTGATTTATTCTTATTACAAATATTGATTAAAACATTTGAGGGTTAAACGATTATTGATATCTTTTCTATTATTTTCTAAGAAATCTTTATTGGCTTGAAGCACTGTTTTGAATCCAGTTTCTATATTATTCATCATTGCGTTTATTAAATCAGTTGAATCAAATCCTCTTGTCGGTTCGATTTTATCTGCGGCATAGATAATTTTAGCTAGAGTGCCCATGTTCTCATTGCCTGTTGCGTGAAATTTAATAGCAGCTAATACTTCTTCATCCACAATTCCAAATATTGTTTTAGCAATATAGTCGCTGGCAAATTGATGATATGAGAACTTTGGCATATCTAAATATTCTTTATAGTGTTCCACCATTATTGGTTTTTGGTCTATTTCTTTTGCGATATCATGGAGTAAACCCGCTATATAAGCGTTATCTGGATTGCTTAAATTGTGCTTTTTAGCGATCTCATAGGCTAATGAAGCTACACTAACAGAGTGTATAAACCTTTTTTCACTTAAATATTCGCGGATTTTAGGCACGAAATAGAGATTATTGGATACAATATAGTCAATGACTCGTTTATCAATTTCTAAGGCGTTTAATCCACGTATATGGGTGGATGAAATCTCTTTTCCATCCCCCACTATTTTTAACATACGATATTCTTTGATGTTATTTTCATCTAATTGATATCCAGGGCGGGCAAAATAGATAACCTTCACTAGTTCAGATAATTCTTTTGCGTCCTTCCATTTATGGAAGGCGTTAACATGATCTGTGCCGATGAGATAATAAAATTCATCATTAGGATATTGCTTAACAAAATGTCTCACTGTATCAATGGAATAATGTTGTTCTTTGCCTTTATTGACTTCGTATAAATCAACACTAAAGCGTGGATTATCTTTGATAACAAGATCAATCATCTTTAATTTATGTTCAATTGGTGTTGTCTCTATTTTCCACACCGCAGCGACGCTAGGCAAAAATATGACGTCGGCATCAAGTTGTTTCGCTGCACATGCCGCCATATGAGTGTGTCCGAGATGTATTGGATCAAAAGATCCACCAAAAAGGATTTTTTTCATTTATTTGACTAATTTGATAACTGGTTTTTCTTTATTCCTGCGGAATAATACGATAACTCTTCCGACGATTTGCACTACCTCAGCTTTTAAACGTAAGGATAATTCCATCGCTAATGGTTCCATTTCACCATCATAGCCTTTCATGACATCTATTTTAATTAATTCATGAGCCGTTAAAGCTTTATTGAGCATATCAATAAGAGTGTCACTAATCTCCTTTTTTCCGAGTTGATATTTGACATCTAACTTAGCCGCGAGAGCTTTCAATTGTTTCTTTTGATTTTGTGTCAACATAGTTATCTCTCAATCTTGGATAATGTTTCTTTAATCGCAGTGCCTCTTGGACAAATAATTCTCACCACTTGTCCGCGACCGGTGAATCTGACCCAGCCCAAACCAGTAACTGCAATATCATGCTCCTTATTATCGGCTTCCATTTGATATTCAAAGACATCGTAATCAGTAAAGAATGAATATCTTTCACTAACAGGTCTATAAGAACGTCTAGTGACATTTTCTTGGAAGAAAGCATCAATCTTACGATATTTCATCTTTCTCACTTCGCAACCTTCCGCACCATAGAAATAGAATGATGTCGGTCTTCCTTTAATCATTGCAAAGCCTGCTAAAGAGCCGACAACCAAAGCATCACCTTCATCTAAAATTTCTCTTTGAACTTTAATTTCTTTCTTTGGAATAATGAATTTCAAAACCTCTTTTTCCACCTTACCTAAAACGGAAGTGTTAAGTGAGAAACCAGGTAGTTCATAAAATGAACTAGAGTTAGTCAAAGGAATATCTAAAACTTTTATTGAAGTGTGAGGATATTCTTCTCTTTTAATTGTGCGTTTAGAAGTATTGGTATAACTCTTTAAAATTTTGTTAATGAGTGATGTTTTACCAGATGAGACAGTGCCAATCATATAAACATCATGGCCTCTTCTAATTTCACCAAGCTTCTTTAATAGGTCATCAACAGGAAGTCTTTCGGTGTTACCAACAATTATTGTGGCGACTGGAGTAATGCCAGCTTCAACAAATCTATCGTAAACGAATCCCTTCATTTCTTCAGGATTAACGCGTTTTGGGAATAAGTCAAACTTAGTGCCAATGGCGACAACTTTTAACTTTTTAACTTTTTTCACAACGTAAGGATTTAATGTTCCATTAAACGAGAACAAATCAACAACCCAAATTATTACTGCGTCTGTCGCAATAGCGTCATCTAAGATTCTTAAAATGTCATCATCAGTGTCCATTTCAAGCATGCCAGTATTAATGGCTTTCATTTTTTGGTAGCAATTATGACAATACAAAACGCGGTTTTCTGAACCTTCTTCGTCTAATAATGCCTTTTCAATAAAGCCAGTTTCGGCTTTCTTTCTACTTTGTAGAACTGCGCCACAATGATAGCAACGCATCACTCTTCTAATCTTTCCCATATAAAGTCCTCCAATCTTTTAATTGGCCTTTTCTTACTGCGCGTTTGCGCATAGGACGGTCTAATAATCTATTAAAATGAGTAGTCCATTGGTCTTCCTTAACTATTTTATCAGTTAAGACCATTCTAATGTTAGCCTTATTTGCCATTCCGGCATCAGTAACCATTTGATCACCAACAATCATTAATTCATTGACTTTCCAGCCGCGTTCTTTAACGAGTTTTTTTATCTTTCTAGCAAATGGCTTACCAGCTGAGTGAAGATATTCAAGTCCTAATTCATTAGCGTAAGCACTTACTCTTTTTCCTTTATTATTTGAAATAATAAATGGAGTAATTCCGGCATCTTGAAGTCTCTTTATATATCCTCTAGAACGGTCAGTCGGTGTGTATAAGCGATAGCTATCTAAAGTGTTATCTAAGTCAATTAACAAAACTCTAACATTGTTAGAGGTGAAAAAACCTGGATCAATTTCGAACAATTCTTTAGCGTGAGCAAAGATCTTTCGTCTTAAACACATAGATACATTATAAACTAAAAAGCTTTTCATTTATAGACAAATAAGTCATAAATGATTATTCGTTTATTGGATTTAACTGCTTTTGACTTTTCTTTTGCGTAATGAAAAACAAACATTTCTCGCTATCACATCCGCTATAGCGAATGCCAAAGCAATGAGAAACATAATACATCCGGTCTTTAATATATTTCTTTGTTCAAATTGAAAGAAATTGATGATGTTTTTATGCGTTATTTTATTACTAGATATCTACTAAATATCTACTAATTAAGATTCTTATATACAAAGTATATATTAATCCAAATCATCGAAGAGGTTGATTTGTTCAAATGTTCCACCATCATCTTTTTGCTTTTTTATTGATGGTTCTTTATTCTTAGTCTTTTCTATCTCTTCAACTTTTATTTCTTCTTTATCAGACTCTTCTTCAAATAAAGAAATATCTTCTTGTTTTTCATTTTCTACTTCTTCAATTGAAACCTTTTCTTCAATGTTTTCTACTAAAGTAGAATCTTCAAAATCTTCGCCGTTAGACTCTTCATCTATATTTTGTGCTTTTGGCACATAATGAGACTTCATTTGTTTATTGATGCATTCAATTTCATCCTCGTATGCGTTTTCAATGAAGGTTCTCGCTGGGATAGCAATATTCTTTTTCGCATATTTGCCTGTATCGATTAATTTGAGGTCTTCTATAACTAAGTTATAGATTGTTTGATCGCTGAGATAAATATTGGCGTTAAAGACTTCGTTTTTGTCTTTAATTTTTATCGCCGCTACTACTTTATGAACATCACCTTTAAATGATGGCATCAATAATTGTGGCTTACCCAATCTATTCGTGCGTACAAACCTATTATTATCTAATACGCGTTGATGTCCTTTATCACTTAATACGACAAATTTACTCTTTTCATCTCCTTTAAAGACTAATAAAGAGACGAGATAATTCTTTCCTAATCCGGAGATAGATTTAACACCACCTGCTTTACTACCAAGCACTGTTAAATCATTTTCAGAGAACAATGAGGCATTACCATTACTTGTAATAACAAGTAAATCACTACTTCCATCGGTGATTTGAACGCCAACTACTTCATCATCTGTTAATAGTTTCATGCATCTAATTGGACGGGTTCTCTTTGCGCTTTCAATAGAGGAAACTGCCATACGTTTAATTTGTCCAAATTTGGATAAGAAAACGAGGAAAATATCATTTCTAAATTCACTGATGACGATACCTTTAATAATCTTTTCGCCAGCGTTTAATGAGACGAAGGAATTGAGGTGATTGCCTTCATCCTTCCAACGGTTTTCCGAGAGTTTATGAACAGGGATACAAGCATAGTTGCCTAAGTTTGTAAAACAAACTAGGTAATCTGTAGTGAAAGCTGAGCCATAACTCACTAATTGGTCACCGTTTTTAATGCCTGGCAAAGCGTTATTTCCGCTTCCTTTATAAGACTTAATTGAAGATCTTTTTAGGTAGCCGTCTCTAGTTAACGCAACCATCACCTCTTCTTTAGCGATTAATTGACGTTTATCAATAGGCGCAACCATCTCTTTATCTTCAATCGCGGTTCTTCTATCGTCACCATATTTATCAGCGATAGCTTTTAAATCTTTGATGAGTAAACGATTGAGTTTATTTGGATCTTCGATGATTCCTTTTAAAGTCTCAATGTCT
Source organism: uncultured Bacilli bacterium (assembly GCA_905235515.1). Taxonomy (GTDB): domain Bacteria; phylum Bacillota_I; class Bacilli_A; order RFN20; family CAG-826; genus CAJOLV01. The sequence continues at coordinate 124,688 of CAJOLV010000002.1, forward strand.
TTTTCTAATTGAGCTTTCTCCTTTAGGAGAATTTCTTCATCAGTATGGCTTAATTTGTATAATGGCATAGTCACAATGGCTTCGGCTTGTTCATTAGAAAAACCATATTTCGCCATTAAGTTAACTTTACTATCGGCCTTGTCTTTACTTTTACGGATGATATCCACGACTTCATTAATATTTAATGAAGCGATGATTAAGCCATCAACAATATGTAAACGATCTGTGTTCTTTTCTAAATCAAATTTACTCTTTCTTAAGACAACATCAACTTGATGAGCGATATAGGCATCAACATAATCTAATAACGTTAAAGTTTTTGGAGAACCACCGACAATCGCTACCATATTGGCAGAATATCCAGTCAATAATGGAGTTTTGTTCTTTAAATAGTTGATTAACAAATCAACTTTCGCATCTTTTTTGCAATCGATAACAATTCTAATGCCTTTCCAATCGGATTCATCTCTAATTTCTATCATGCCGGAAACAGCTTTAGAATGAATAATTTTGTCTATTTCATAGACAAGTTGAGATTTCACCACTTTATAAGGTATTTCGGTAATAACAATTTGTGTAATATCCTTTTGATAAACGATTTTCGTTTTTGCGGCCACTTCAATTCTTCCACGACCTTGTAAATAGATATTTCTTAGGCCTTCAGAACGATAAATAATGCCGCCACCAGGGAAGTCAGGACCTTGGACAAATTGTAATAAATCTTCGCAAGTCGCAGTTTTATGACCAATGCGGTAAGTAATTGCTTCCACTAGTTCTCTTAGGTTGTGAGGTGGTATCTCAGTTGCTAAAGCAACTGCAATACCTTCTGTGCCATTAAGTAAGAGATTTGGAAAACGGCACGGCAAAACTGTTGGCTCAAACTCTGTATCATCAAAGTTAAGTTGCATGTCAACTGTCTTTTTATCAATATCACGAACTAATTCGTTGCTTAATTCACTCAATCGTGCTTCGGTGTAACGATAAGCGGCTGGTTGGTCACCATCAATTGAACCATTATTACCCTGAAAGTTGATTAATGGGTATCTAATTTTCCAATCTTGGCTCATTCTTGCGAGAGCTTCATAAATGGATGTATCACCATGTGGATGGAAAGTACCCATAACCGCACCAACGGTATGAGCGCATTTTCTTGTTGGTTTATTAAAAGTGTTACCACTTTTATACATAGAGAAAATGATTCTTCTTTGTACTGGTTTTAATCCATCACGAACATCTGGAATCGCTCTATCTTGAATGACATATTTTGCATAGGTCGCATAACGGTCAGACATAACATTTTCAAGAGGTTCCATCGAGATTTTTTCTTCGATGACTTCTTCAATAATTGGTTGTTTCTTTGCCATATTATTTGACCTCCTTTATGAAGGTGTCAACTTCGTTGAAGTCAACATTTTCTTCGACCCATTTCTTTCTTGATGTGGTATCTTTGCCCATTAATGTAGAGACACGGGCATCGGCTAAAAGAGGATCCTCAATATCCACACGAATCAATAGTCGAGTTTTTGGATCCATAGTTGTCTCTTTTAATTGGACAGCATCCATTTCACCAAGACCTTTGTATCTACTGACTTTATAGCCAGCACCGATTTTTTTCTTAGCGTTTTCTAAGCCTTCATCATCCCAAGCATATTCTTGTTTAATCTTATGGTTTGCGTCTTCTTTATATATTCTATATAAAGGCGGAACGGCAATATAGACATTACCATTGGTGATAAGTGGTCTCATAAAATGATAGAAGAACGTTAATAAAAGAGTTTGAATGTGACTACCATCAACATCAGCATCAGTCATGATGATAATCTTGCCGTAATGGATATCTTCAATGTTGAAAGTTTGGCCAAAACCCGCACCAATGGTGTTAATGATGGTCGCAATTTCTTCATTTTTCATCACTGTAGCGATTGGTAATCCATCAGTATTAAGTGGTTTGCCTCTTAATGGCAAAATTGCTTGATGCAATCTATCTCTTCCTTTTTTAGCACTACCACCAGCAGAGTCACCTTCAACGATAAATAATTCATTTTTAGCGTAGTCTTTCGATTGAGCTGGAGTGAGTTTATCAGATAAAATAACTTCATTTTTCGCTTTTTTGACTGTACGAGCATCATCTTTTGCTTTTCTAGCAGCAATTCTAGCTACTTGAGAATCTAAGCATTTCTTAATAATGATGCTAGCAAGCTCTCTATTTTCAGTTAAGTAATAAGTAAACTTATTATAAATAATATTTTGCACGATGTAGGTTGCTTCTTGGGTGCCTAGTTTGCCCTTTGTTTGGCCTTCAAATTCAAGTAATTTTTCTGGTATTTTAAGGGAAATAATAGCGGTTAGACCCTCTCTAACATCATTTCCATCAAGTTTTTTACCACGTAAAATGTTGTATGTTTCGCCAAAATCGTTAACTGCTCTAGTGATACCAGCACGGAAGCCAGTTTCATGAGTGCCACCTTCTCTAGTTCTTACATTATTAACGTAAGAAAGGATGGTTTCGTTATAGTCTTCAGAACAATATTGAAGGGCTATTTCAGTGCTAATTCCGGTGTTTTCATCAACGTCTGTGAAGTCTGCGATTGGGGTCAATTCTTTCTTATTTACATTGATGTGAGAGATATATTCCACTAGTCCGTTTTCATAATAAAACTCTTGGTTATCACCAGTTCTTTCATCCACCAAAATGAACTTAACACCTTTCATTAAGAAGGCACTTTCTTGGAGATGGCCAGCAATGGTTTCACGCTTAAAATCAACGGTTGTAAAGATGGTTGGATCAGGTAAGAATCTCACCAAAGTACCATGTTTTTTAGTATTGCCTAATTTTTCTAACGGGGTGACTAAATGACCACCATTTTCGAAGCGAATATGATTAATTTCACCGTTTATATAAACGGTGACATCACAATAAACCGATAGAGCATTAGTGACCGAAGCGCCAACACCGTGTAAGCCTGCTGCAGACTTATAAACTGCACTATTGAATTTGCCACCAGCATGTAATTCTGTAAAGACAATTTCAACAGCGGGACGCCCAGTTTCTTTATTAATTCCGCAAGGGATTCCTCTACCTTCATCTAAGACAGAAAGACTTCCATCTTTATGAATGGTTACGGTGATTTTATCACCGAATCCAGAGAGAGCTTCATCAACGGAATTATCAACAACTTCCCACACCAAATGATGCAAACCAATTGTGTTTGTGGAACCGATATACATCGCTGGTCTTTTTCTCACACCTTCAAGGCCTTGAAGAATATGAATATCATCAGCACTATATGACATTTTATTGTTAATATCCATTGGCTATCCTCCCCATTTGTTTCTAATTATAAACAAATTAGGTTGCAATTATAAAGCAATTTAGTAGAATAGAAAAGCAGGAAAAATTAGGAAAAATTATGAATATATTAATTAATATATTAGTCGCAATAATTTGTTTGATATTAGGTTATATTTTTGGATCAATTCCTACGGCGGTTTGGATTGGAAAGATATTTTTCCATCGTGATCCACGATTGGAAGGTAGTAAAAATGCCGGTGGCACAAATGCTGGTCGTCTTTTTGGCAAAAAGATAGGATTTTTGGTCATTATTCTTGATATGGCTAAGATTATTGTGCCAGTTTGGATTGCTTTTGCGGTTTTGACATATGTCAAATTTGGTGATATTTACCTCATTCCAAGACCAAAAGAATTCTCAAACCAAGGATTTAATTTCGATTACATTATTTCTTGGCCAGTTTATTGGCTCACTGTTGTTGGGTGCTCTATTGGCCACTGCTTCCCAATATTTGCCTCCTTTAAAGGAGGCAAGAGTGTCTCTGTTTTTGCAGGTACCGCTGCTGGCACTAACTGGATGATTGGCTTTATTCCTGGCTTACTCTTATTCTTTGGAACATTGAAAATAAGTAAAAAAGTGTCTTTAGCTAGTATAATCACCGCGATTTCGCTCAGCTTGATTAACTGGATTTGGACCATTTTATTAATGTTGAATGTTATTCCACATGATTTAATGCTCTTAGGAATGTATGGCTACACCATTTGCCCAGGATTTGTGATGTCTACCTGCATGACTCTAGTGGCCATCCTCTTAATTATCCGTCACAAAGAAAACATTATTCGTCTTAAAAATGGTACAGAACGCACCATTACTTGGATGAAATAAGTTAGTAGTAAATTAGTAGATTTTTAGTTATTTGTCTATTACTAAGTAATAGACTTTTTATTTTATTAAAGATTTAATTTATCAATATTATTCTTATTTGATTGTCTTATTCAATTAATATTTGCGATTCTGGAATTATACCTTTTTATAGGTCTATTGCCTTTTCTTTGACTTTAGTTTTACTCATTGTATTAATGTAAAAACATGACCTTATTTATTCCTTTATTTTAACGCATTTTTATTATTTAACTAATAATACCTCATCTATTAATAGAACGTGTCTTAAAACGCTTATTTATTAGTTTCCTTGTTGTTTGACAGGCAATAAAAATCCCTCAATACATTGAGGGATAGTTATTTGCTTGATTCCACTATTTCGCGGAATTCATTTGTCTCATGATTTCTCTGACTTGTTTCTCGGATGGTTTTCTACCCATTTGAGTCAACATGACACGAACCATTTTTTCATTGATTGGAGGGTTTTTCTCTAATTGTTTCTTAAAGAATTGTCTCGCTCCAAAGAATCCTGCAACAGCGCCTAATACTAAGACACCGATTAAAGAGCCAATTAAGGCACCTGTAGTCATTTCTAACAATAACATAAGTGATTCTCCTTATGCCCTGCTATCGTATTCACCGTTATCAGTTCTGACTAAGACTTCTTCGCCTTCTTCAATGAACAATGGAACTCTGACTGTTAAGCCTGTCTCTAAGACAGCTGGCTTGGTTGGTTTATTGACTGTATCACCACGAACTGCTGGTTCACATTCAACAATTTTAAGAGCAACCTTAGCTGGTAAAGCAATGCCCAAGACTTCTCCTTCGTAGATAGTAATATCTACGACTTCTTCGCCTTTAAGGAATTGTTTTTCCCATTGTAAGCGATCAGCGTTGATTTCAATTTGTTCATATGTTTCTTGATCCATGAACACTAAGAAATCTCCTGTGTCGTATAAATATTGCATTTGTCTTTTATCAAGACGGACGTTTTCGACCATGTAACCAGAGTTACGAGCTAATTCAACGATTGCGCCTGTTCTCACATTTTTAACTTTAACTTTTGCGACCATTTTTCTCATCGCTGTTTTGTTTAATAAAATGTCTTGAACTTGGTATAAATTACCTTCATCAATGAAATAGTTACCTGGTCTTAATTCTGTGACATTAACCATATAATTTAATCTGCCTTTCTATTAAATTCTTGAATATTATATCAAATATTCACCATTTGACCAAATAATAGTTATCATTTATCGATTAAAATTGATAAATGGATTATTTTTAAATTCAAACTCCATAGTGGTTGTAAGCCCGTGCCCTGGATAAATTTTGATATCTTTAGGCATTGAGGAAATCTTTTTCAATGATTCCATCATTTGTTTATTGTTACCAGTTGGTAAATCACATCTCCCCACACCATTTTTGAACAAAAAGTCTCCAGTAAATAACAATTTTGAATCTTTAAAATAATAGCTAACTGAACCCGCTGTGTGACCGGGCGTTTCTAGTACTTTTATATCTTCTAAAAGAAGATTTAAAACTCCTCCATCACTCACTGTTTTAGCGGCGCTATTTACAATAAAACTACCACCTACCATCATCGAACAGTTTAAATCTATTTCCTTAAGCATTTCTAAATCATAAAAACCAATATAAAGAGGACAGTTATAAGTGTTAATCAATTTATCTACTCCTCTAAAATGATCAAAATGTCCATGTGTTAAAAGAACACCTTTAAGTGTTAATTCATTCTTTTTAATATAATTGACGATACCATCATAATCTTTTGATGGATCAATCACTACGCATTGATAATTATCATCGATGACAATATAACAATTAGCGATTAAATCATCATAATCGTCGTAATAAAATGGCACTACTTTCATGTTTAAAGTAAAAGAAAAATAGGCGTTGCCTATTTCTTTTTCTCCTTGTGAACTGTAACTTTCTTGCAGCGTGGGCAATATTTATTGAGTTCCAATCTATCTGGATGTTTCTTTTTATTTTTGGAAGTTAAATAATTTTCTTCACCACATTCTGTGCATTTAAGTACAAACGAGACTCTATCTTCTTTACCTTTTGCCATACTTTTCTCCTTAAAGCCGGTTAATATGTTATCACATATCCGATTAATTTCAAAGTATATTTTTTGCTTGCTTACTTGTATAATTATGCTTGTATGAGACAGAGAACACAAACTAGACCTGTTTTTGTGAACGGATTACAAATCGGTGGGCAAAATAAAGTTGTCATCCAATCGATGTGTAACATTAAAACAGAATATTACGAACAAGTCAGCGAACAAATTAATAAATGTGCCTTGTTGGGCGCTGAAATGATGCGTGTTTCGGTGATGGATGAAAAAGATGCTTTAGCAATTAAAGAAATTAAAAAGAGAATTTCAATTCCCCTTGTTGCAGATATTCATTTTGATTACCGACTTGCTTTATTGGCAATGGAAAATGGAGTTGATAAGATTAGAATTAATCCCGGAAATATTGGTAGTATTGAAAATGTTAAAAAAATTGTTGATATGGCCAAAGAAAAACACGTTCCAATTAGAATTGGAGTTAATTCTGGAAGCCTAGATAAAACAATACATGATTATAGTGAAAATTATACCGCTTCTATCTTAGTGGAATCAGCAAAAAAGCATGTCAAAATATTAGAAGATCTTGGTTTTTATGACATCGTCATATCATTAAAGGGAAGTAATGTAAAAGAAACTGTTGCGGCCTATAAATTAGCCAGTGAAACATTCCCATATCCATTACATTTAGGTATCACAGAGGCTGGATTTAAAGATTTAGCGATTATTCGCTCATCAGCAGGATTAGCGCCTCTACTTTTAGATGGAATTGGTGACACGATAAGAATTTCGATATCTGGTGATGTTGAAGATGAAATCATTACTTGCAAAAGATTATTACACGATTGTGGACTTTATGAAAAATATCCCACTTTAGTGGCGTGCCCTACATGTGGACGTACTCAAGTAAATGTTGAACAACTCGCTAGAAAAATAATGGCGTATTTAGAAACAATTAATAAGCCAATCCATGTTGCGGTCATGGGATGTGTAGTCAATGGACCTGGTGAAGCAAAAAACGCTGACATTGGTATCGCTGGTGGCAAACATGAATATGTTATCTTTAGAAAAGATAAAGTAATTAAAAAAGTACCTGAAAGTGAAGCTTTTGAAACACTTAAAGAAGAAATTGATAAATTCTAATTGAAATATTTTTCTTTCCAGCCATCAATATAATTACCACTATTGAGCATTTCAATTTCAAGTTGGTAAGGCGGCTTTTCTCCAATCCAAGGAGTTTCTAATATTTTTGGAACATTATTCAATAGAGGATGATGGGCATATTTATAAATAGTTTCAAAGCCGATATAACCATATCCAAGATTCTCATGTCGATCTTTATGAGCGCCTCTTGGATTTTTAGAATCATTTAAATGAATCACTAATAATTTATCTAATCCAATAATT
>CAJOLV010000003.1 GCA_905235515.1 uncultured Bacilli bacterium
TGTATTGTAACAAAAATAGGTGATTTCTTGCGATTTCACCTATTTTTCGTAAATTAAAAGGGGCTAAGTCACCTTATAGGTTTCTTAACAGCCCCTTTTAATATTTCCATAAACACTTTATAAAAGAATATTTTCTTTACGATTTACAACAATATAACCATTTCTGTTATAAACATCTTTACGATTATATGTTAATGGCGTGCCATTTGGCTCTAAGACCAAACCACCAGCTTCTTCGACAATAATTTGGAAAGCAGCGGTATCCCATTCTTTCGTATTACCACTCATACGATATGTAATTTCTGCTAATCCTTCAGCAATCTTACATGGTTTTAAAGAGGAACCAAATTTTTCAATATGTTTAATTTTGTCAGAATGTTTCTCAATAAGAACTTTTTCGTCATCATTGAAATGAAAGACACTTCTAAGGACTGTCAAATCATCTGTCTTATCATTAACATGAATTCGGGTAGTCGTTCCATCAACTTGATGATAGGCTCCACCACTTTTTGTGGCAAAATATATTTCTCCTGTGACTGGGACGATAACAACGCCAACAACAACTTCATGTTTGTAGGCTAAAGCAATATTGGTAGTAAAGCCACCATCTTTAGCGACGAAATCTTTGGTGCCATCAACTGGATCAATAATCCAAACATAATCATTGGAAAGGCGGCCTAAATCATCTTCACTTTCTTCAGTTAAAAAGGCATGATTTGGAAAGCAACTATGGAGGTATTCACGGATAATTTTATCTGCGGTTTTGTCAGCTAAAGTGACTGGAGAATTGTCTTCTTTAATTTCAACATCAAAACCTTTTTGATAGATATCTAAAATAGCAATTTTGGCTTTTTGTCCAGCAAAAATAGCTTCTTTTAATTCGTTTTCCCACATATTATTTCTGTTCCTCCTTCCAACGTTTGGCTAATAAATCTAAATCGTTGATGAGTTTTTCAATAATTTCCCCGCTTGGGTCTATTATAGTGGTTCCAGCAGCGTATGGATGACCCCCTCCTCCATAAGCTAAAGCGATTGGTTGAACCTCTGGTCCACTACTTCTTATTTCAATATGAATAGACCCATCTCTATTCTCACAGAAGAACGCCCAAATTGGGTAGCCTCTAATATTTGATAATAGGTTAACAAAACTTCCTGCTGTATTTGAACTCAAACGGTATTTTTCTAACTTTGATTTGCTGAGTTTACAATAGATTAAACCATGTGGTGTTTTTTGATAGTGGTTATATACATAGCCCTTAAAGATTGCAGCATCTTCGTTAGTTTGGTTTAACTCATAATTAAGTGGGGCTAAACTCGCTCCCTTTTCACAAAGGAAAGCCACATCTTTAAATACTTTTGGATAGTCTGTCACAAAATTAAATCTAGCTGAATCAGTCAATACTCCTAAAAGAATGGCTTGAGCAATTAATTGATCAATTTCCCAACCATTGTCTCTTAAAAAATCTAATATGATTTCACAACATGAAGTAGCGTTTTCTTTAACGATGTAAGGTCCTTCAGTAAAAGAACCAACATCAATATGATGATCAAATTTAATGAAATCGAGTGCTAATTTGATTCTTTGGTCTTCCATTCTAGGGATGTCATTCCCATCTACAATAATAGCGAGAGATTGTTCAATAACTTTCTCTGAGACGACGTCCAATTTCCCTAGCATTTTGAAAAATCGATGGACTCCACTACCAACTGCGTAAACTTTTTTATCTGGGTAATGTAGTTTTAATGCTCTTCTAAGAGCAATTTGGCTGCCATAACAGTCTCCATCAGGATTCGTATGACCAAAGATTACTATACTGTTATACTTTTCAATTTTTTCCAGTATTGCGGTATACATAAATTAGAATTTTTCTTCTTCAGACTCCTCAGATTCGCCGAGTTTTTCTTCGTCGTCATCTTTTGGTTCTTCGAAGGCTTCGTTATATTCCTTTTCTTCTTCTAATTCTTCTTCATCATCATCGTCAATAGCTTCAACATCGCTATAAACATCTTTCATATCGATATGGACTTTATCGAATGTGTGTGATGATCTTAAATCCCAAAGGTTTTCACCTAAAGTGACAAATCTACCATCTAACATAAGATTGGTGTAGAAGCGTGATACTTTTGCTTTAGCTTCTTCTTCACTTAAACCAGATTCAGCCACAACGTATTTCCAAATTTCTTCAAACGGAATAGCTTCTTTTTGTTTTCTGATTAAGTCATAAGCATAATCTAATAATGATTTTTCCATACATTTCTCCTTCTCTACATATGGTTTGGTGCGCTAACGCCTATCAAAGATAAAGCGTTTTTCATAACTTGTTTGCTTGCTTTTACTAAAGCAAGACGCGAACTTGAGACTTCTAAATTGTCTCGATCTATTACTTTACACTCAGAATAGAAAGCGTGAACTTTTTCCGCTAAGTCATGAATGTAATTAGTAATCTTAAATGGGGCTCTTTCGTTAGAAGCATCTAAAACTACTCCTGGGAAAGCTGCTAAATGTTTTAATAATTCTAATTCACTAGCTTTTTCTAATTTAGAACCAAAATTATCTAATGGGATATCGCTACCATTTTCTAATACGCTGGCTAAACGAGCGTGAGCGTATTGAGCGTAATAGACTGGATTATTAGAACTTTGTTCTTTGGCGAGATCCATGTCAAAGTCTAGATGGCCTGATTGAGCGCGCATCGCAAAGAAATATCTCATTGCATCAACACCTACTTCTTCGCAAATGTCTTTTAATGTAATGGCGTCACCTGCACGCTTACTGGCCTTGAATTCTTTGCCATCTTTAATAAATCTCACCATTTGAATCAATTCTATTTCTAATGCTTCTGGTTTATAGCCATGCATCATTAAGGCCGATTTCATCCGATTAATATAACCATGGTGATCAGCGCCCAAAACATCAATCAACTGATTGAACCCTCTACTCATTTTGTTTACATGGTAAACAATGTCTGGCATAAAATATGTATAATCACCATCGCTTTTAACAATGACTCTATCTTTATCATCTAAAAAATCAGTAGTTTTTAAATATGTAGCGCCATCTTGGACATAACTAAATGGTTTTAAAAATTCCAATTCTTTTTCTACCGCTCCATTAGAACGAATTACTTTTTCACTAGAAAAAACATCAAATTCAACTTTGAATTCTTTTAAGTGTTGTTTAATTCTCTCTAATTCAATTTCAGAGCCTCTTTTCATAAAAAATTGGAGATGATTATCTCTATTAAGTATATCTTTACCAGATTCATTTAAGATTTGTTTAGCAACATCGATAACATCTTCACCGTGATATCCATCTTCTGGTAGTTTAAATGGCAAGCCTAATAGTTGTTTATACCTCGCTTCTACTGATTCACCTAAGTGTGTAATTTGAACACCGGCATCATTTATGTAATATTCTCTAGTCACATCGTATCCAGCGAAATCTAAAATACGGCATAAGGAGTCACCATAAGCAGCTCCTCTAGCGGTGCCAACATGGAGTAACCCTGTTGGATTAGCAGAGACAAACTCAACATTAACTTTAATGTTTTTTCTATCTTGTCTACCAAAATTTTCTCCTTTTTCATCAATTATATTGATGATTGATTGGAGAGATTCGTTTTTTATAAAGAAATTGATAAAACCTGGCCCAGCAATTTCCACTTTTTCAATATTGGACATATCTAGTTCATTAATTAATAAACTAGCTACATCTCTTGGGGATTTAGAAAATAAACGGCATAGTTTCATGGCGGCATTAGTTGCATAATCGCCATGAGCAGCATCACGGGAATGTTCAATAATGATGTCATTTAAAGCCACATCAAAACCAAGCTTTTTAAAAGCATTTTGTAAATTAAGTTTTAAGCTTTCAACTAAATTCATTTTCCCCTCCTAAATTTCTTCTAATAAAACAATTGCGTCAACTTTAATGGCAAGACCATGACCAATATCGCCTAACCCTTCATTAGTGCCAGCTTTCACTGAAATATTTTCTAAAGAAGTATTTAATAATTGAGCAATATTCTTTCTCATTTTTTCACGATAATTTTTCAATTTTGGTTGTTCGAGTGTAATGTTAATGTCAACATTGCCAATTCGATAGCCTTTTTCTGTCATTTTGTCATAGACAAATCTCACAATATCACCAGAATCCATATTAAGTGTATCTTCGATAGAATCTGGGAAATATAAACCGATATCGCCTAGTGCAAGTGCGCCTAAAATCGCATCACTAAGCGCGTGATAAACAACATCACCATCTGAGTGAGCGAGCTCGCCTACAGGAGAAGGGATATCTACTCCTGCAATTATTAATTTACGACCAGCAACTAGTCTATGAATGTCACTTCCAATACCAATTCTCATTATTTTTTACCTGATACATTGAATTTAAAAAACATAATGTCACCATCATTTGGATAGTAACCCTTACCTTCGGTTTTTAATTTGCCTGCTTCTTTTACCGCTTGTTCACTACCAAGAGTGTGAATATCTTCGTATTTATATACTTCAGCACAAATAAATCCTCTTTGGAAATCTGTATGAATAACACCAGCGCATTGAGGAGCACTCATGCCATTTTTGAATGTCCAAGCGCGACATTCATCTTCACCGACTGTAAAGAAAGTGGATAAGTTAAGCAAACGATATGTTGCCTTAATAACTTTAGATAACCCCGATTCACTAACGCCTAAATCAGAAAGATACATATCTCTTTCTTCTGGTGACAATTCAGATAATTCGCTTTCAATCTCACAAGAAACAGGGATAACTTCACTGCCTTCTTTTTTAGCAAAATCTTTAACTTGTTGATAATATTTAGCGTTATCTAAATCGCTTAAATCGCTTTCGCCAACGTTAGCGACATAAATAATTGGTTTATTTGTTAATAAATGATAGTTTGTCTTAACAAATTCTTTTTGTTCATCAGTTAGATTAACCATTCTTGCGGGTTCACCATTATCTAAAACAGGTTTAAGTAAACTTAAAACAGACATTTCATATAATGATTCTTTATCTTTTTGAATTCTGGCTTTATTCTCAACTTTTTCAATTCGTTTATTGACTGTATCTAAATCCGCCATAACAAGTTCGAGATTAATAATTTCAATATCTCTAATTGGATCAACAGAATTCTCCACGTGAATAATAGAGTCATTATCAAAGCAACGAACCACTTCAACAATTGCATCGCATTCACGAATATGGGCTAGGAATTGGTTACCCAAACCTTCACCCTTAGAGGCGCCTCTAACCAGACCAGCAATATCATAAAATTCGACTGTCGCAGGAATTTTTCTTAACGGCTTGAACAAGTTAGTGAGAAATTCTAGTCTTTCATCTGGGACATTGACCACTCCAGTATTTGGATTAATGGTTGCGAAAGGATAGTTGGCCGCTTCAACATGAGAATTCGTAATAGCGTTAAATAATGTTGATTTACCAACATTAGGAAGTCCAACAATGCCTGCTTTTAATCCCATAATATAGTACCCCTGTTCAGGACATTATATTATACGTGTATAACGCGCACAAAGTAAACTAGTTTTTTAAAACATTTAAAGGTTTTAAGTTGCTCACTTTATTTGAAACCCAAAGAGAAGAAATAGTTGTTATGACAGCAGCAACAGCAACCATTAAAAGTATCCCTTTAATATCAAAACTAATCACAGTTTCAGAATGAAGAGTCCTAGCCACAATAAAAGAGCAAACAATTGAAATGACAACTATTTCTAAGCACGCAATAAGAAGGGAAATTAAACAAGACACAAAAGCGTGGTAAATCACAAATTTTTTCGATTCTTTTTTAGAAACACCTAAACATCTAGATAGAGCAATTTCTTTCTTGCTATCCAATACATGAAGATAAGTACACATGGTCAGTAATAGAGAGGCCACTAACGTAGCAATAATAGAAAAAGCAATTAAAGCTATTTCGATATAGGAGCATATTTGATCAACACTTTCATTGATGCTATTCATAGGATTTACAACTTCGTAATTAGGAAAGGCTTTAGTTATTTTGTTTATAATTTTTTCATTATGTTTATCAGTTGTATTAAAAGCGATTGAACTAATAATGGTGTCGAAACCTGAAACACCTAAACGAGATTTAAAATAATTAGTAATCCAATAGGGTTGCTGATAGATTTCATACTTATCATTTTCAATCAAACCAGTAACTCGCAAACTTCTATTAACGTAGGTTCTTTTTAAAGAGCCATCTTCTAAAATCATCTCCACATTGTTATAGGCGATAAATACATTTTTGCCTAAAACTTCTAATGACCCATTTAATTGATTCGCTAGACCGGTAGAGATGACTATTTCATCCAAAGATTCTGGTTGACTTCCAGCAAATAAATTTTCAGATATTGGCGCAAAACGCACACTTTCCGTCATTATTTTCGAAAAATGGCCTACCATTACCCCTTCTTGCAAGATAATATATTCGTTCCTCTCAAGATTTAAAGATGAGTTTTCGTCAATTACTGATTCTAGTTTGGATTGACTAAATGAAAAAAATGTTTGATGAGCAAATCCTGATAACATATTTGAAGGGTAAAAGACATAACCGCCACTACTCCCATAAATCGGCGATGATATTTCTTCGTTTTCTCTCATTAAAATGTTTGCGTACCTCTTGGGAATACTTTTTGCTGTATTAAGGTAAAACGAGACTCGATGTCTATCCTCCACTTCCACATTCCGATATAACCACGGGTAGTCATAATCGTTAGCGATATCCAATATATAATCATCAAGATATTGCGATTGCTCTGCTTGTATTAAAAAATCATCAGTATTCCCAAATGTATGAAAATAATATGCTTTTTTCATAACCCATGGATAATAGTCAATTTGTGATATGTTGTCATTGGTGGGAAATCTCATTCGATCCTCAAACATATATTCATTCCAAAGGTGATTTGAATGATAAATCCCCGGATTGGTTTCTAAAACAAAACCCTTTAATGTAAATAATTGCTGGTCTCGATATTGCCAATCATTATTTGCGGCATCCAAGTAAATTAATAATTCATTGTTTTTAAGATAGTCTGATAGTGATTCAACCGTTCTTTCAATTCTCAATTTTAAACATATATCTTGCACCATAGGAAAATTTAAAGCAAATATTACTTCGTCATCTTTTAAATCTTTGATTTGTTTTGGATAAATAACGGGATTATAAAAATCTAACCATTTAAATTCATTAATATGCCTAATGGATAATCCTTCAATTGGTTGACGATATACAGTTGACGCAATTGCGAATTCATTTTTGTCTTTAAAAAATTTTTCAAAATCAACTTGATAATTCACTCCCACATCCATAATGTGTTCTGGAAACTTTTTAGCAATTTCCATCGCCTCATAATAATCGCCTGAACTTTTAATTATTTTTTGAGGTGGATTTTTAACGGTCATTACTATTTTTGAATCATCAATCATCGATGAATAAGCCTTTTTTATATTTGTGGAAATCGTAGAAGATAAGCTAATTGCTAGTCCAACCCCAATCAATCCTAGCGAAGTAATTAAATTACAAATTATCGTTCTCCATTTCTTTTCTTTCATTGATATAAGAGAATGCCTAAAAAGAAATGAAGGGGGAATTGAAGGCTTTTTATTTGTTTCTTTATTTTTAAAAATAGGTAAATAAACCTCTCTTTCTTCACGATTTGGATATTCATTTGACGATATTTTTCCATCTTTCATGTGAATGATTTTGGAAGCATATTTATGCATCAATTCCTCATCATGGCTAACAACAAGAACAAGTGATTTCTTTGAAATGCTCTCTAAGATTTTCATCACTGCTTCTGAGTTTGTTGAATCCAAAGCACCAGTTGGTTCATCCGCTAAAATGATTTTTGGATCATTCACTAACGCTCTTGCGATAGCAATTCTTTGTCTTTCTCCACCAGACAATAAATTAATTTTTTGATCTTTATATTTCTTTAGACCCACTATTTCTAATAAGTCATCCACTTTTCTATCTTTGTATTTATCTTTCATATCGTTAGATAATTCTAATGGTAATAAGATGTTTCTTCCTGCTGTTTCGCTATTGAACAATTTAAAATCTTGGAAAATAAAACCAATATGTTTTAATCGATAAATATCTCCTTCTTCTTCACTCAGTTTAGATAAATTAACTCCATCAACAATAATTTCACCTTCATAATCTAATAAGCATGATAGACAATTGAGAAATGTGGTTTTACCGCATCCCGAATCTCCACATATTGCAATTAAACCTGTACGTGGAAAAGAGGTATTGATATTATCTAATACCATTCTATCCTTATATTTCTTGGTCAATTTTTTAATTGTAATCATTCGTCCTTTAATTCCTCCTTTAAAGAGATTTTTTTAGAAAACGCGATTGGCAAAAGAGTAGAAATTATCGAGATAAAAATAGTAGAAGCAAAGACCAGTAAAGGCAAACCTAATGGTATTTTCATAAACGTCAGTAAGGGGATTTTAATCAACTGTTCAAAGCCACTGAATGATTTAACAATCCAATTGATTAATAATTGCAATAATGGCGCAATTGTTATTGATATAACAAATGCAGTAATGCCAATCATCATATTTTCGGTGCAATATATGTCATTTATGTCACTCATCTTTCCTCCTAAACACACTAATATTGCAATCGTCTTCTTATCTTCTAAATAGAAGGAAAATGAAACTATTCCCATAATTAAAGAGGTACCAATTAATGCGATGATTAAAAACACTTCCATTCCCGTTGTGGCGGCGTTAATCAAACTAGTTAAAGCGTTTAATCTCGTTAAAGATGAACAAGTTATTTCAAATGGCTCTTTGATTTGAGCAATGTCTTCTTCTAATGATGGAATAAAATTATAGTCTTTTAAAAATAGTCGATATGAGTAACTAGAAACGGAATCCGCTCCGCTTGATTCGTCTATACGATTTATCCAGGATATATCTTTTTCGTAATATGTAGATAAATTATTGAGATAAATAGTAGATAAATAATCTTTTAACGCTAAATAGGAATAATAAACCTTAGGTGTAGAGAGAAAATTTAAATCATCGACAACACCAACAATTGTTACTTCTTTTTCAAAGATAAAATAATCTGTGATTGCTGGTTGTTGATCATCGTCCGTATAATATGTAATTTCACATTCTTGATATAATTTTAATTGTTTATTTAAACAAGATTCGTTTAATTCTTTAAAAGCCTTTTTATTAATTACCACTTCATCCAATATATCTTTATTTGGCATTTTTCCATCAATAAGTAAATCTTTATTGATGTAGTTACCCGTAAAAGAATAAATACATTCATATGTAAAATCCTTTAATGTTTCTTGATCATAAGTAATGTTTAAATAATTTGGCAAAATAGCATCAAAGTTGAGGTCAACTTCATATTGTGTTAATTGGGAGTTGATACTCTGCATTTCTTCAATTGTGGGACGATTATTTCTCACGACAGATAGCCCACCATTTTTGCTTTCTGTTTTAATTTCTTTTGTAATGGTTAAACTTCCATATTCCAATTGCCGGTAACTTTGATTGATAACTGATTTCATAGCGTTATTAGAAAAACCAATAATTAAAAACGAGGCCGTTAATCCAATTACCAACGCTGCAACAGAAAAGAAGTTTCTTTTCATATGCTTTTTTAAATTAGAAATAGCTAAATGATTGACCCATTTTCTTTTTCTCATTAACTTTACCTCAATGTTTTTGCTTTCTGTTTTATGATGGCACCATCTTTGATGGTAATAATCTCATCAGCGTATTTATCAATTAATTTGTTATTGTGTGATACCATGATGACCAATTTGCTTTTGCTGATGTCTTTAAACATTTTCATGAACAATTCAGAGTTTTTACTATCTAACGCTCCTGTAGGCTCGTCCGCTAAAACAATTCGTGGATTGTTAGCAATAGATCTCAATATCGCCACCCTTTCTTTTTCGCCACCACTTAAATCTCTAACTTTTTGTTGATAAAGGTTATTTCTAAATTCAATTGAATCTAGTAATTCTTTGGCGTGTTTGATTGCTTTCTTTTCGCTTTTTCCCGCAATTAGTTGAGGAAGAGCAATGTTATAAATAACACTTTCACTTTCAATAAGGTTATAGTGCTGAAAAACTATACCTATATCTTGGAAACGATATTGTCTTTTTCTTTTTTCATTCCATTTTTGGATATTTTCATTAGTGAAATAAATATCTCCACTAGTGGGTTTATCTAATAAAGAAATGAGATTTAACAAGGTAGATTTACCCGAGCCCGACTTTCCAATCACTCCAAAAAAGCCTGTGGAAGGAAAGGTATAAGAAAAGTGATGAAGAGCGTGTTTAATCCCTCCACTAGTTTCATAAGAACGGGTCACGTTGTTAATGTTTAATAAATCCATAAATTCCCTAAATTGCGGAGGCAAGAACTTCCCGCCAATTGATATTGGTTCCTCCTGTTGCTATAAAGAAGTAGTTTGTTATGGGAATAGTCAAGAAACAATGCTATCCCCCTTCTTTTTTATCTAGATAGTCAAACTAGGATAGAGCAAAACCGTTTCAACTGACTTCTTCAAAAACATTTGTCGAGGAGGGTGGCGGTACTCGGTGAATGTTGAGTTCACATTAAAAAGTCCTCCTATAAACTATTCGGAGAAATTTAAATTTAGTTGCACATTTTTGTAAAATTTTTGAATAAAGTTTTTAGGAAATATAAAAACGCTACTAAGTAGCGTCTTCTTTTTTATTGTTGGTTATTTTTTTGCTATTCGTCTTCCATTTTTACCGCAGCTGGAATCTTTGGTAAACCTGGCATTGTCATAACTGCTCCAGTTAATGGAACTAGGAATCCGGCACCTGCAGATAAGCGAATTTCTCTAATGGTTATAACAAAGTTTTCTGGTCTTCCTAATACCTTTGGATTATCAGTTAATGAGAGAGGCGTTTTAGCAATGCAAATTGGTGTTTTATCAAATCCCAATCTCTCATATTCTTTAATTTGTTCTAAAGCCTTTTCACCATAGATAACATCGCTAGCGCCATAAATTTCCTTACAAATCGCGCCTATTTTTTCAGGAATTGATTGATTTACATCATAAAGTGGATGGTAATGTGACTCTTTGTTTTCCAAGACATCTTTCACTTTTTGAGCAAGAGCAACTGAACCTTCACCACCACAGGAATAACCATCACAGAAGGCGTAATCATAACCTTTGGATTCAATCCATTTGATTAAAGCTTCTGTTTCAGCTTTGGTATCTTTAGTGAAGTGGTTAATACAAATAACGGCTGGGACATCATATTTTGCCATATTCTCCATGTGTTTTTCTAAGTTGCAAACACCTTTTAATAAAGCTTCAATATTTTCATTGTCTAAATCTTCAAAAGCTTGCCCACCGTGCATCTTAAGAGCGCGGATAGTTGCAACCATCACGATGGCGTCTGGGTGTAAACCACCAACACGGCATTTGATGTCTAAGAATTTTTCGGCGCCTAAGTCACCGCCGAAGCCAGCCTCTGTAATGACAACTGGAGCCAATTTAAGTGCTAAGCTTGTTGCAATTAAAGAGTTACAACCATGAGCGATATTAGCAAATGGTCCGCCATGGATAATAACTGGATTTTCTTCTAATGTTTGAACAAGATTTGGTAATAACGCTTGTCTCATTAATTTCATAATGGCGTTACTAATCTTTAATTCTTGTAAACGAACTGGTCTGTCATCAAATGTATAAGCAACAACAATGTTGTTAATACGATTTTTAAAGTCTTCAGCGTCTTTAGAGATACAAAGAATCGCCATTAATTCAGAGGCAACAGTGATAACGAATTCATCGTGTCTTGGTTGACCTTTCTTTTCGTCTTGCATAACTGTCACGCTTCTTAAAGCGCGGTCATTCATGTCTAGTGCTCTTTTCCAAATGATACGAGATGGATCAATACCAATTTCATTGCCTTGGAAAATGTGATTATCAATGATAGCGGAGATTAAATTAATTGAACTTGTCAAAGCGTGCATATCGCCTGTGAAATGTAAATTGATATCTTCGGTTGGGATAACTGTGGCTAATCCACCACCAGTTGCGCCACCTTTTAAACCAAAAACAGGGCCCAATGATGGCTCTCTTAAGCAGAGTAAAGAAGGAACACCAATCTTATTCATTCCATCATGCAAACAGATGGAAGATGTGGTTTTACCTTCACCAACTTTAGTTGGGGTAATCGCGGTTACTAAAACTAACTTACCAGTTTTGTTGCCTTTTACTTCTTCTAAAATATCAGATGAAATTTTAGCCTTGTCGTTACCATATTGGATAACGTATTTTTCATTAATACCGGCTTTTTTGGCAATTTCAACAATATGTTTCATACTATCAAATCTCCTAACATTGTTTTTTATTATAAAATAAACTTTCTACATATCAATCAATTTTACATTTATGTAATCAAATAAATCTTTGGGCTTATTAAATTCATGTGTTTCAAACTGATGTTTGAAGAATGTGACTTGTCTTTTTGCGTAGTTTCTTGTTCTCTTTTTAATCAATTCCTTGCATTCTTCTAAAGTGGTTTGGCCATTTAAATAATCGATAACTTCTTTATATCCAATCGCCTGATATGCGGTGAGAGAGAACTGATACTTTTCTAATAGTTTTTTTACTTCTTCTACTAAGCCATTTTCAAACATTTGATCGACTCGGTCATTGATATGTTCATATAAGTCTTCTCTTTTTGGATTTAAGAATAATATTTCAATATCATTGTATCTTAACTTATGTTCTTGTTTAGCGATGTTTTCACTTTTAGTGAGACCGCCATTTTCCGCAAAGACTAACGCACGTATTACCCTTTTACGATTGTTTGGGTGAATTGTTTCAGCAGAAGAAGGATCAATTTTTTCTAACATTTGATGAAGTTCTTCGTTAGAAAAGTCGTTATATTTGGAGTTATCAAATTCTTCCTCTTCTGGGAATTGATAATCATATAACGCTGCGCGGATATATAATCCTGTGCCACCGCAAATAATAACATCTTTATTACTTTGCAATAATTTTGGAAACACTTTATCAAAATCTTCACGATATTGTTTCACTGAATAAGTTTGAGCAGGATTGATTATATCAATTAAATAATGCTTTTGATAAATTGGATCACTCTTCTCAATTTTAGCGGTGCCAATATTCATTTCTTGATAAATTTGAAAAGCATCCGCATTAACAATAGGCAAATGATACTTGTCGCTTAATTGGCAAGCAATAGCTGTTTTCCCACTACCAGTTGGACCAACAATTACGTAAATCATTTCTCGTATATTATAAACAAAAGAAAAGCGAGTAGTTAATACTAATCGCTTAATATGTCTTTAATTTGGGTTAACAATGTCACAACCTCATCTCTAGCTATGGAATAATTCGAAACAAGAGGATGAGAATTATAGACTTTTATCAAATTATCATGTTCCAACTTTTTTCCTTCACTAGCCAGCCGAGCAATATCTTGTCGCATTGACTTTAGTGATTCATCTTTTTCCAAGGCTTCTTTTAATTGAAGGAATTCTTTTATTTCAGGGAGTTTATATAATTCTTCACTGAGATTTTTTAATGCTTCATCAGTTTTATTCATTGACTAATTCTCCAATCAAAGAATAAGTATGTGATTCAATAATTCTCACTTTAACAATCTTACCGATTAAAGAATTATCACCCTTAAAATGCACCATTTTGTTGGTTTCTGTATATCCAGACATCATTTCTTTGTTGTTTTTGCTCTCACCATCAACAAGAATATCATAGATATTGCCCACCATTTCTTTTGATGATTTTTCAATATTTACTTCTAAATGTTTAACTAATTCTTGGAAACGTCTTGATTTTACTTCGTATGGCACATTGTCCACCATCCGAGCAGCAGGAGTGCCTTTTCTTGGTGAATAGATGAATGTGAAGGCAGCTTCATATTTCACGATATCCACTAAAGAGACTGTATCTAAGAATTCTTCTTCGGTTTCATTTGGAAATCCCACAATAATATCTGTTGATAAAGATAATCCCGGAATCTTCTCACGCATTTCCTTCACCAAATCTAGATATTTTTGACGCGTATATCTTCTCCCCATCTTTCTTAAAATTTCATCATTACCGGATTGCACTGGTAAATGAATGAATTTCATAATATTTGGATATTTTGCAATCACATCAATCATCTTAGATGAGAAATCCCATGGATGAGAGGTGGTAAATCTAAGTCTTGGAATGCCTAATTTAGCAACTGCTTCCATTAAATCCGCAAAGTCATGGCCTTCATCGAGATCTTTACCATAGGCATTAACATTTTGTCCTAATAAAGTAATTTCCTGATAACCAGCATCCACTAGTTGTTGACATTCTTTAATAACTTCATCAAATTTACGACTTCTTTCTTTGCCTCTAGTATATGGGACAATACAATAGGTACAGAATTTATCACAGCCATAAATGATATTAACAAATGCTTTGTAGTTGTTATTTCTTCTCACTGGAAGTTCTTCTATAACTTCCCCTGCTTTGCTCTCAACGGCGACAATTCTTTCACCAGTAGTAAGGCATTGATAAAGCAAATTATAGAGATTTGCAATCTCATGAGTACCAAAGAATAAGTTAACCTCTTTAAAAGTATTTAAAACATGATCCAAAATCTCAGGCTCTTCAACCATGCAACCGCACAATGCAAGGACCATATTTTTTTTCTTTTTTCTGAGGTATTTAAGGTTACCAATTTCACCATAAACTTTGTCCTCAGCATTCTCCCTAACGGCACATGTATTGATGATGATTAAATCGGCGTTTTCAACATTTTCAGCGGGGAAATAACCAATATTTTCCATCATTCCACGCATTGTTTCCTCATCTCTCACGTTAGCTTGACACCCATATGTTTTGATATAGTATTTAAGCCCTTTAACAAGGGGCATTAACTCGTTCATTTTATCGAGGTGAATTTGGTCAAAACGGGTTGCCTCTCTTTTACGAGAAGCAGCCTTTAATAAGTCAGGCGAATTTATAACCTTCGTTTTCATTTAACAATTTTTCCCTTCAATGTAATAAATTGAGAATATATCCCTTGCTAAACCAGTCAATTCATCAATATCAATAACGACCGCCGAGAAGAGTGCTTCTCCTTCGTCATGAAGTTGGAATTTTGCTTGTGCACCATAAATTGTTTTTTGGACAACTGATTCTACTTCAAAACCCAAGATGCTATCATATTCCCCACACATGCCAACATCACTGATGAAAGCTGTACCTTTTGGTAATACGTGAGCATCATTAGTTTGAACGTGTGTATGAGTGCCTAATACCGCAGCGACCTTGCCATCAAAAGCTCGGGCAAAAGCCATCTTTTCGGCAGTGGCTTCTCCGTGAAAATCAATAATATCAATGTTGACTTGTTCATCATCTGACATGACTTCTAACATGGCGTAATATGGATTATTCACTTGTTCATTTATGAAAGCTTCACCCAGAATGTTAGTGACTCTGATATTAATACCATCAACATCAAAGATGACGCTTCCTTCACCTGGGAAAGGTTTCAATAAATTGACTGGTCTCACTAAACGATCGACTCGCTCAATATAACGAGTAATCTCATTTTTTGAGTCATAATGATTACCTAAAGTAATCACATCAATACCAGCGTTAATTAATTCGTTATAGTGATTATAAATTAATCCCTTGCCGTGGGTAGCATTTTCCCCGTTAGCGATAACAAAATCAATATTGTATTTTTCAACAAAATAATTGAGTTTGTCTTTAACGATACGGCGACCAATTTTACCAACGATATCTCCGATAAATAAAACTTTCAAAATAACTCTTTTCTATGAAACACTATTTCGCTGTTTCGACGGCGCGATATTCTCGGATAACTGAGACTTTAATTTGTCCTGGATAAGTCATTTCCGCTTCAATGCGCTCTTTGATGTCTCTTGCTAATTTGAAGGCAGCAACATCATCAATCTTTTCTGGGATAACCATCACGCGGAGTTCACGACCACTTTGCATAGCATAGCTTTGGTAAACACCATCATATGATTTACAAATTTCTTCTAATTGTTCAATACGTTTAATGTAATTCTCTAAGATTTCGCTACGAGCACCTGGACGAGCAGCAGATAATGTATCAGCGGCTTGAACGATGTTAGAGATGACATATTTTGCTTCGACATCACCATGGTGAGATTCAATGGAATTAATAACCACATCTGGTTCACCATATTTCTTGGCCAAGCGAGCACCGATTTCCACATGGCTGCCATCCATTTCAAAGTCTGCCGCTTTACCAATATCGTGTAATAAACCAGCGCGTTTGGCTAAGTTTTGGTCTAAACCTAATTCAGCGGCCATAATGCCAGATAAATATGCCACTTCAATAGAGTGATCTAAAGCACTTTGACCATAAGAAGTACGATATTTTAATCTACCGACATAGTCGAGTAGTTCTTTATTGATTCTTGGTAAACCAAGTTTGAAGGCCACTTCTTGACCAGTTTTATGAATGGACTCGTTGACTTCATGCTTACATTTTTCGACAATTTCTTCGATTCTTCCTGGTTGAATACGACCATCTTTAATTAAAGCTTCGAGAGACATTCTAGCAATTTCTCTTCTAATTGGGTTGAAACTGCTAACAGTGATAACTTCTGGTGTATCATCAATAATTAAATCAACACCTAATAATTGTTCTAATGAACGAATGTTACGACCTTCTCTACCAATAATACGACCTTTCATTTCATCACTTGGTAAAGCAACGACTGAAACTGTCTTTTCAGTAGTCACATCTTGGGCATATTTAGATAAGGCTAAGCCTAATAATTCTTTAGCTTTATCATCACATTCTTCTTTTGCTTCTTCTTCTTTTTGCTTAATATAAGCAGCGATTTCTTTAGAAATCTTTGATTCCACTCTTGCGAAAAGTTCATCTTTAGCTTCTTGAGTAGACATTTGTGCAACTTTCTCTAATTCAGAAATGATGCTATCGATTTTAGTTTGTAAAGTCGCTTCTTTTTTATCTAATTCTTTTAAGCGACGATTTAAGTTTTCATTTTTCTCTTCAAGAGAAGTTTCCTTTTGAATGAGAGCAGCATCTCTTTTATCAATGCTTTGTTCTCTTTGAGAAAGTTTGTTTTCTTGATTAACTAAATCTTGTTTCTTTTCTTGAATTTCTTTGTTTGCTTCTTGTTTCATTTCATAGATAGCTTGTTTGCCATCTAATTGGGCGTTTTTAGTAATGTGTTCTGCTTTGATTTCTGCTTCACGAATGATTTTTTTAGCGTTGTTTTGGGCTCTTTGTTTCTTGAAAAATGGAATAAAGAAAACGATAGCCATACCAATTATGATGCCAACAACCGCTAAGATAATAGGAAAAGCAACATCTTTAAAAGCATCAACCATGACAAATTTTGATACCATAATAAATCCTTTCTATATATGTAAAAATTATAACTATAATTTTGCCAAAAATCCCCGATTAGGGTATAAATATTGGCGTATATTTAACAGACTAGGTCTGATAAAAAGTTCTCAAAAGAGAATATATAGTTAAGTACCAACAAGGTACGCTTTAATTATACTTATTTATTTTATAAATGCTATAACAAATTATTCAATTTTAATTTGCCTACTTCAATAGCCTTCTGTAATCGGTCTTCCACTTCTTTTTCAGACAAATAATCCAAATTGTAAGCGCTGACACAATCAAACTCTTTAATGCCCCATAATGAGCACAAAGCTTTTAAATATGGGGTGGCTTGTTCTAAATCAGAGCCATCTGGAATATACATTCCGCGAGTAGTGATAAAAAACATAAATGGGCATTTTGCAATACCTGAACAGGTTTTGCCATTATCCTCAAACATCACATCTGCAATTGATAATTTTTCTAAAAATACTTTTAAAATTGATGGGAAAGACATGTCCCAGAAAGGGGCAGCAATAACTAAGCCATCACATTTAGCAATCTTCTTGGCCAGTCTCACAAATTTTTGATCAATAGGTTTATTGGTCGGGTTATTTTTTTCAGTATAAGGCTTTAAATCTAAATCGCTGAGATTAATAGTTTCCGCTTCTTGGCCTCTGATGATTGAGCGGGCTAATTTTAAGGTGCGTGAATCTTTACCACGCATACAGGCATTAATAAATATCATATGTTAATTACTCCACAAAAAGAAAATAAGCCCAATAAAAGGGCTTAAAATTATTCAACGACTCCGTTTTTGATTTGTTCAGTTAATTCTTTAGCAACATCTTCGTTAACTTTGATGTAATCCTTAGCGGCTTCTCTACCTTGTGCAATCTTATTGCCTTTATATTCAAACCAGGAACCACTCTTCTTGATTAAACCTAATTCTACTGCTTTATCTAAGATTTCACTTTCCTTGCTGATACCTTGACCATAGATGATATCTAATTCACAAGTTTTAAATGGAGGGGAGACTTTGTTCTTCACTATCTTCACTTTAACTGTGTTACCAACAATGTCTGAACCAGTTTTCAAAGCTTCAGTTCTACGAATATCAATTCTAATAGATGCATAGAATTTTAATGCGCGGCCACCCGAAGTTGTTTCTGGATTGCCATACATCACACCAACTTTTTCTCTTAATTGGTTGATGAAGATGACCGCACAATTTTGCTTATTGAGAACACCAGCAAGTTTGCGCATGGCTTTTGACATAAGTCTCGCTTGTAAGCCAACTGATGAATCACCCATTTCGCCATCTAATTCAGCTTGTGGGACTAAAGCTGCGACAGAGTCGACAATGATTAAACTAATAGCACCACTACTCGCCAACATCTCAACGATTTCTAATGCTTGTTCACCGTTGTCTGGTTGGGAAAGTAATAACTCATCAATATCAACACCTAAATTTTTCGCATACACAGGGTCGATTGCGTGCTCAGCATCTACAAATGCAGCGCGCCCACCTTGTTTCTGGCATTCTGCGATTGCGTGTAACGCGAGTGTTGTTTTACCACTTGATTCAGGACCATAGATTTCAATGATTCTGCCCTTTGGATAGCCTCCTACACCGAGTGCATCATCGAGTAGAAGTGAGCCGGATGGAATGACATCAACATCAACGGCTTGACGTTCGCCTAATTTCATCACGGCGCCTTTGCCGAACATCTTTTGAATCTGTTTAAGCGTTTCGTCTAATTTTTGTTCTGTTTCTTTAATTTCTTCTTTTGCCATAAAAAGTACCTCTATAAACTATTGTCGAAAAATCGTATTTTAGTTTCACATTTTTTTAATTTTTTTGAAAAATCATGTTTTTGAGCATTTCCATTCCCAGCTCTACAGCGCGATGTTGAATCTCATCTCTAGTGCCATTTAATTGGAACTTTTGCACCTGTGCAAGATCTTGTGTACAAATGCCAATATAAATCTCTCCAACAGGCTTATTTTCCATTGCCTCCGGTCCTGCATTGCCTGTGAAAGAAATGCAGTAATCAACATTTAATAAATATTTCCCATGAGCCACCATTTCTCCCGCGACTTCTTGGGAAACAACCCCGAATTGTCGCACTGTATTTTCATTTACCCCGACAATTCTAATCTTCTCTTCTGTAGCGTATGAAACGATTCCACCTTTAAAAAATTTACTAGCTCCTGGGACCTTGGTCATCTCTCTAGCGAACAAACCACCGGTAAATGATTCAACGCAGCCAAGCGTTCTTCCTCTTTTAACAAACTCTTCCTTTAATTCGTTAGGAGTCATTATTCTTTTTCTCCTTCCGTTAAGAAAACTTGTCTATTTTGCCATACATAGATAACACCAGAAATAAATGACATAGCTGTAGCGAGATATACTAAGAAATCAGCAATATGCAATCCTGCTGGCCAATTAGCATCAAAATATTTAAATGGGAAGCCGTTGAGTAATACTGCACCAATAGCTACCATTTCAAATACTGTTTTCATTTTGCCAAAGATATTAGCGGCAATAACTATTTTCTTTTGAGCGGCAATAAATCTTAAAGCGTCAACTACAATGTCACGAACAATTAAAATAATCGCACACCACATATTAAAACTAATTACTTGCTCAGGTGCGTATTTAGCAAAAATAGAGGGAGCGATTAAGAAAATCACCATACTGTTAATAAGTAATTTATCAGCCACTGGATCTAAAAATTTCCCTAAATTTGTGATTTGATTATTCTTTCTGGCTAAATGGCCATCAAGATGGTCTGTGTAACTAGCTATCACAAAGAAAACAAAAACAATTAAGAAAACTAAGTTAATACCAGTATTGCCTAATGTTGGGGCTTGGAAATTGATAAAAGACATAACAAATAATGCGATTATCAATAATACTGTCGCAATAATTCGAGCAAATGTAATTTTTGTTGGAAGATTCATAATTCTCCTTTTGAGTATTCGATCCTGTAAGCCATGTTTTGTCTAGGATAATTATTTATCTAAGCTATGCTTATTGGTCTCCATTCAATTCTTTTGACCAATCTCCCCTACCAAATTTGGGTTTCTCGCTTGTGGGGTTTACCGCGTTCCACCTTTATGTTTCCATAAAGCTACGTCACTGTGGCACTTTCAGAATTTCCACCATGGTTACCTTTAGGTGGTCCTTCGCCGTCACGCACTCCTACGTGCCTAGCGTTATTAGTTCCGCTAGCGCAATCACTACAAGCATCTCAGCTTGTGCGAGCATGGACTTTCCTCTACTAAATAGCAGCAATTATCCAGATCGAAGTTTTAATTATTTAATAGTTTCAGGAATGATACCGTGTTGATATAAGTATTTTTCATAACGGTTAATCTTCTTGATGAGTTCGATGTTATCCATGGAGACAACATCTGTTTCTCTGATGTCTTTTAAACGGCTTTCATACTTACTAACTTGGATTTTTAATTCTTCGTTTTCGGCCTCTAATTTATTAATTTTATCTCTTAGATTTTCAATGTCTCTTCTTTCGACTAAGAAGTTGGCTTCTACAACCTTATAATCTCTTCTAATCTTATCAAGAAACTCATCGACTGAAAGAGGATCATAGCCTCGAGGAACATTATTGAATTCTTTTTCTAAAATTTCTTTTGAATTTAATGTAAGTTTAATTGCCATTTAGTGACCTCTTATACTATAATATAAGAGATTAAAGAGTATTGCAATCTTTTTTCTAACGAAAAAAGAATAGATATAGTCAAAAAAAGATGAAAAAAATCGACAGCCTTCTCAAAGGGAGAAAAAGTATCGCGTTCGTGGATTTTGAAGGAACGCAATTTTCTCATGAAATGATTGCAATAGGTGCTGTATTAGTTAATTTAGATAAAAACAATCATGTTAAAAATATGAAAGAGCCATTCATGAGATTCGTGAAGGCAAAAAATAAAATTGGTAATTATGTTGTTAATTTAACCCATATCACCGAAGACACTCTTAAAAAGGAAGGTATTTCTTTTAACGATGCGATGCAACAATTTAAGAAATATTTAGGTGTTAAATGGAAGAAGTGTTTGTTTGTCACATATGGCAATCACGATGTTAGAATTATTAATCAATCTGTCGCTTATAATTTCCAATATCCAAAGGACATTTGTTCACAATTTCATAAAAATTATGCCGATTTTGCCACATTTATTGGTGAATTTATTCGTGATGACAACGGCAACCCACTCAGTCTCGTGCATAATTGCGAATTCTTTAAAGTGAAGATGAGAGAGCCTGCTCATGACCCTGTCAGTGATGCAGTTAATCTCGCTAATTTGTATGACGCTGTTTTAAAGAGCCCACTATTAATTGAGGCTGAATATAAGAAGGCAATTTTACACACCAATCACTTCCCAGCGCCTGTTAAAGCGGTATTAAAAAGGCTTAACAATGGAGAAGCAGTTACCGCTGAAGAATATAACCAATTTGTGAAGGATTACATCGAATAATGCGTTATCCAAATGGTAAACAATATCAAAAGAAAGAAACCAAGAAGAGAAAAACTTCTTCTGATATTTCTTTGTCTGCCGCTAATAGAGGCATGGATTTAGAAAATGATATTAATGAATCTAATGAATATTATAGTGAGCACGATATTGCCTTAATTACAAAAAGACCGACACCTATAAATATAGTTAAAGTTGATTATTCAAAAGGAGCAAAAATAGTTGATGCTTACTTTGAAAAGCAATCTACGACTGACTATAACGGTGTATATAAAGGAAAATATTTAGATTTTGAGGCTAAAAACACAAAAAACAAAACTAGTTTTCCTTTAGCAAACATTACATCTCATCAAATCATTCATTTAAAAAGAGTTAATCAACATGGCGGCATTGCTTTTTTTATCATCGCGTTTGAATCATTAAACGAAGTTTACTTGTTAGATTCTTCCTTTGTTATCCACTTTTATGAAAAAGAAAAAAGAAAATCGATTCCATACGATGTTTTTAAAAAAGAAGGCATATTAATAAAACAAGGGTACCATCCACGCTTACATTATATTGACGCTGTCGAAGAAAAATATTTCAAATAATTATTTATGACAAAGGTGAGCCAGTTTGCAAGATTCGCAAGCTGGTTTTTTAGCGGTGCAAAAATATCGACCGAAATGAATTAATTGATGATGGGTTTTAATCCAACGTTCTTCATCTATTAGTTTTTTTAGTTTTTGTTCTACTTCATATGGATCAGCATCTTTATTTACTAAATTAAATCTTTTACTAATTCTTAATATGTGTGTGTCCACAGGTAAATCTGGAATCTTAAAGATTTCCGCTCTCACAACTCCTGCTGACTTATTTCCAATGCCTGGTAGTTCTTGTAATAAATCTTTATCAGATGGAATAACGCCATTAAATTTTTTGATTAATGTTTGAGCGATACCAATGATGTTTTTAGCTTTGTTTTTATATAAACCAATGGAGTGAATTTCATTTTCAATATCTTCTAATTTGGCGTTCGCTAAAGATTCTAAAGTTGGATAATGTAAAAATAAATGAGCTGTCACAGCATTAACTGAAGTATCCGTTGTTTGCGCGGAAAGCATCACTGCAATAACCAATTCATAATCTTTTTGATAATTTAATTCACAGGCGACATTTGGGTAAATTTCATCCAAATAATCGAGGATTTGCGATATTTTTAGCTTATTAGTCATCGTTATCTAACCATGGCGTCTTAGCGATACGAATGGTTTCTTCAAGGTTTTTGTCCCAATCTTCTCTATTAGTGGTGACCCCATATTTTTCCATATCCTCACGGTTAGACCAAGACAAAAGAATCTTATCTACAGAACGGAGAGATTTTTTGTTTTTAGAAAGGGCTTCTTTTAAAGCGTTAATGATTTGTTCATCGGAGAAACCATAGTCAACCCATTCTCTAATTTTACTGATTTCTACTGGCGAGAGTTGCCTACCAAGTAACTTATCAAAAGCAGCGTAGATATTTTCTAATTCTTCTTGTACATTTTTCTTTTCTTCTGCTTTTGATTCTTTAACGATGGATAAACTATATTCACGGAACAAAATTTTCTTTAAAGGATCTAATGTCGTAATTGTGCGATTATCTTTAGTTTCGTAGGCAACATAGCCTTTGGTTAAAAGAGCTGCTAAAATTTTATCAATTTCTTTAACATCTAAAGACATTTTTAAAGATAATAAGTCTTGTGTCACAAATGGATTACCTTGACTAATTAAATGATCAATCATAAAGATAGTTGCGAGCTCTTGCTCATTCAACTTAAGTTTTTTATAGTTCTCTAATAAGAGAAAACGGAAATCTAATGCTTCTGAGACCATATGTGCTTTATTACTCTATCACATCTTTAAGATGTTTGATAGAATATTTCTCCAACATTTCATCCAATTCTTTAGCATTTATATTTTTAAATTTCTTAAATTCCATTTTGATTTTGTC
The DNA here is from genome assembly GCA_905235515.1 of uncultured Bacilli bacterium. GTDB lineage: Bacteria > Bacillota_I > Bacilli_A > RFN20 > CAG-826 > CAJOLV01. Next base: position 23,917 of record CAJOLV010000003.1, read on the forward strand.
TTGGGAAATCTTATTTAAAAATTTTACTGAATTAATCAAGGCATTTTCTAGATGTGATTCTATAGTTAATTGATAGGTTAGAGAGAAACGTATCGCTCTTAGGATTCTTAATGGGTCCTCTTTTAAACGCTTTTTTGGACTACCAACCATCCTTAAAATTCGTTTACACAAATCATTCTCCCCACCCTCAAAATCTATGAGTCTAAAGTGATTATCCATATACATAGCGTTCACTGTAAAATCTCTTCTAAGGTGGTCGGTTTTTAAATCTTTTACAAATATAACATCAGTGGGATGGCGATAATCCTTGTAATGTTTTTCTTTTCTTAATGTAGTGATATCGAATTTAACACCATTAAAAACATATTTCACTGAACCCATTTTAGCATAGGTATAATCACCCTTAATGAATTCTTTCATCTCTTTTGGCGTGGCATCAGTCACCACATCCATATCTTCAAGGGGGACACTTAAAAGAATATCTCTTACTGTTCCACCAACAAGGTAAAGATGATAATTGTGTTCATGAAAAATGTTAAATAATTGTAGAAATGCCTTAGTTTTTTCTAACATACTTTTATTATAGATAAAAAACAAAAAAAGAGACAATCAATGTTGCCTCTATTTTTCTATTTCAGATAATAGCTATTATTTATTAATTTTCTCTTTGAGATCTTTAGCCAATCTGAAGGAAATGGATTTTGTTTCTTCAATTGTTAATGGAGTGTGTTTCTTTGGGTGAGTACCAGCTCTACTCTTTCTCACTTTTGGTTGGAACACGCCGAAGTTTGTAACATTAACTTCTTCGCCCTTAATTAACGTTTCAATAATTAGGTCAAAGCATGTGTCTAACGCTAATCTTGCATCTCTTTTTGATAGATGAGCTTTTTCAGAAACCATCTCTACCAAATCACTTTTGTTCAATTTTTTCATAAAAAATACCCCTCAGTCTTATATACTAAACTAATATAAAAATTATTTCTAGTTTTAATATATTTTTTTCTGAAATTATATATTTCTTGTAGGTTATAATTTGCCACGTTTTTGTCGACAAATAATCTTGATTGGAGTCCCGTCGAAATTAAATGTTTCTCTCAATCTATTTTCTAGATAACGTTGATAGCTAAAATGCATGAATTCTGGATTATTCACAAACAAGACAAATGTTGGTGGCGCGGTAGAAACTTGTGATGCATACAAGATTTTTATTCTTCCACCATTGAAGTGTGGAGCTAAATTCATCATTTGTGCATCTTGCATAACTTGGTTCAAAATTGAGGTTTGAACACGCGTATAATACACTAAATGAACCATCTCTAAAGTCTCAAAAATGGTATCAATTCTATTCTTTTTTAGTGCCGAAACATAACATATTGGAGCATAGTCCAAAAATTTATATTCTTCTCTAATTAATCTAGTGAAATCGCTCATTGTGTTGGTTTGTTTATCCACGATATCCCATTTATTCACAACAATAATAATGGCTTTATGTAAATCAGTTGCGTATTGAATAACATGCTTATCTTGATCTAAAATTCCTGCTTTTCCATCAATAACAAGTAGCACTATTTCACTGCGTTCAATAGCTTTTAAAGCTCTGATTGCGGAATATTTATCAATAGATTCATAGATTTTTCCACGTTTTTTCAAACCTGCAGTATCAATAACGACATAATTCTTGCCGTCTTTTTTAAATGGAGTGTCAATAGAGTCTCTAGTTGTGCCAGAGATATCAGAAACGATAACTCTATTTTCATTTAAAATTGCGTTCACTAAAGAGCTTTTACCAACATTTGGTCTTCCCACCATACAGAAAGTAATTGTGTCTTCATCAATTATATCTTCTTCAGTGTCTGGTAATGACTCCACTATTTTATTTAATAAATCACCGATACCAATACCATGAGCACCTGAAACAACTATTGGTTCTCCTAAACCTATGGAATAAAATTCTTGTGCTTCTGCAATTAATGAACCTTCATCAATTTTATTAACAGCGAGAATAACTGGCTTGTTTACTTTATAAAGCATCTTTGCTACTACTCTATCATCAGCAGTCACGCCAAGTTTGGCATCAGTAACAAAAACGATAACATCAGCCTCATCAATAGCGATTTGGGCTTGGGCTCTGATTTGTGTTTGGAATGGGGCATTTTTAATTTCTACACCACCGGTGTCAATGATAGAAAAAGTTTTACCAAGCCATTGGCAAGTTCCATATAATCTATCTCTTGTAATACCGGCCTCATCGTCTACAATCGCATGTCTTTCGCCAATCATACGATTAAAAATCGTTGACTTACCAACGTTAGGAGACCCAACAACTGCAACGATTCCTTTTGGCATTATTTTTCCTCTAATTGTTCAGTTTTATCTTTGATAATTCTGATAACTTCTGCAACAACTTCATCAATTGTCATATCAGATGTATCTAAACAAATTGCATCTTCTGCCTGTTTTAATGGGGCAAAATCACGATGTGAATCGATATAGTCTCTTCTTCTCACATCTTCTTCAATATCTTTCATCGTGCATGGGATACCTTTAGAGATGTTTTCGTCATATCTTCTCTTAGCGCGACATTCAACACTAGCAATTTGATAAATTTTTACTTCTGCGTTTGGTAAAACATATGTGCCAATGTCTCTACCATCCATAATGACTGAATCGCTTTCCGCCATTTTACGTTGCAAATCAACTAAGGCCAAACGAATATCTTTATAAGTCGCAATAAAAGAAACATTAAAAGAAACATCAGCTAAGCGGATTTCTCTTGTGACATCTATGCCATTACATAAAACAACACGATTTGGTTTTAATTCAATATTCACTTCTGGAATTAAAGCGCAGCAAGCAGCTTCATCTTCACAATTAACGCCTTTATACATGCAATACCATGTAAAAGCACGATACATTGCACCTGTATCGATATAAACCATACCTAATTGTTCTGCGACTTTTTTCGCAATTGTTGATTTTCCAGCAGCGGCTGGACCATCAATAGCAACAGCAATTTTCATCATTATTTCCTCCAGGCAAAATAGCCTAATACAACAAGACCTGCTAAGAGTAAAACAGACACTAAAATTTTCACTACTATAATAGCGATATGCTTTCTTTTGCTTTGTTGTAGAAGGGTTGTTTTAATCTCATCTTCTTTAGCGGCGCCCATTACATCTTTAATTGGTAAAGTGGTTGTTGTCCCTTTAACATTAATCGTTGTTGTTTGGCCACCTTCATCAGTAGCAATAGAGCCTTCTTTGACAAAAGAATTACGATATTCCTTAAAACGTTCAACTCTTGTTTCTTCCATATCTAATTTATTTTAATAGATAATAATCTATTTTAATAGTGCTAAATGTTTTTTTATTCCTATTGAAAACTATACCCATTTAACTATATACTTTAATTACAAATAGGAGGAAATATCGATGGATAAAAAGAAAATCAGTATCGATAAATCTGTGTGCATCGGATGTGGCTGCTGTGCAGGTACATATCCAGAAGACGTCCAAATTGGTGATGATGGCTTAGCAGAAGCAATCACTGGTGTCGCTGAAGAAGGTGCCGCGGCTGTCTGCCCTGTTGGTGCAATTTCCGAAGAGGAATAACTTATATGAAAAACTAGGCCACTCGCCTAGTTTTTTTCTTGCCCTAATCTATCAATAAATCTGTGCAATCTCTTATATAGTAGCATTGTTATCACAATAACAATTGCGTCTTTTAATGCGTTAAATGGCAAGGCTACAAAAAACATAAATGGCCATTGTAGATTGGTGATATGAGGATTAATGGCTTGGCACATTCCTAAGATCATACCTTCTGACATACCCATGACAAATATATAAAATTTTAAAATCAAGAACGTTGTCACAAAACAAGCAACGATTAATTGAGAAATTGTTCCAACTGCTAAACTCACTAAAGCTCCCTTAAAAGTCTTGTGTTTACGATAAATAATTGCTGCCGGAAAAACAAAAGCAGCGGAATAAATTAAATCAGCTAATTCGCCCACTCCACCAGTGCTTGTCATTGGTAGTTTTGCTAATGTTTTCACGATCAAAATAAAAACTGCTGACCAAGGTCCATAAGCAAAACCCGCAATAAAGACTGGTATTTCATCAATGTGGATTTTTAAGAAAGCTGGGAAAATAGGTAGAGCAATATTGAAATAAGGAACAATATAAAGAATGATAGAAATCGCTGCAAAAACAGCACTTCTAGTGATGAATTTCGTGGAAATAAAGTGCTTTTTGCCAGTGTTTTTGGCAAATAACCAGATAAACACCATTGCCATCACCGCGATAGAAATTATTCCTCTATAGTCCATAAAAATAAAAGCCCTTTCCCAGGGCATAAAACATTTTAACTTCTTTCATCCAGACTATACTGTCGCCACTTGAATTTCACAAGTTCCTGCTCTACCGAGCTCGCGGGGTTTACCGCCGGTCACGATTTACGTTGCCCTGAAGTTATATACATTATAGAATTATTTTCACATAGTTCCATATTTATTTATTACAAAGGTAATTTTTTAATATCTTTATAATCTCTTGGATATTTTTTATTGGTCTCCTTGTCTTTTACTATGTAAACAATATTTCTTGTCTCGGAAGATTCTGGTAGTTCGTCAACGATAATTTTATTAACTCGACAATTCAATTTCTTTAATGCATTTTGTGATTGAACAATTTCTTCTTCTGCTCCGGGACCTTTTAATGCGATAAAAGTACCGCCTACTTTTAATAGAGGCAGACATAATTCTAAAAGAATGTTCAATGGAGCGACTGCTCTGGCAAAAACATAATCATATTGTTCACGATTGTTTCGTGCATAATCTTCTGCACGAGCTACCACAGTGTGATAACCAAAATCATTATCATAAGCATAATTCTTTAAAAGATTAATCTTTTTAGCGGTTGAATCTAATAGTGTAATATTGGCTTTTTTATTTAACAAATATAAAACTACGCCTGGAAATCCGGCGCCAGTACCCACATCCAAAACTTTTTTATTAGATAAATCTAAATCTGTTAAACCAATCGCACTGTCAAAGATCATTTTTTCTAAAAAGGTGTCTTCATCTTTAATAGCGGTGAGATTAAATTTTTCATTCCAAGCTAAAACATGCCTCATGAATTTTATTAATTCATCAGCGGTTTCTTCATTACACGAAATATCTCTTTTTGTTAATTCTTTAATCAACAATTCTTTATTCATGATTCATCACTCTTCTCACATTTAAGATAAGGACAGAAATATCACTTGGATTAACTCCAGAAACACGAGATGCTTGACCGATAGTGAGAGGTCTAATCTTATCTAATTTTTGTCTAGCCTCCAAGGCTAAACCATCCATATTAAGATAATCTAAACCTTCTGGGATTTTCATCTCTTCAATCTTTCTCATGTTCTCTGCTTCATGGATTTGTTTAACAATATATCCTTCATATTTCGCAATAATTTCAATTTCCTCAATTGTTTGTTTATCATATGAAATTTCCTGTAATTCAGGGATAAATTCCTTAATTTTTGCAAATTTTACGTTTGGACGTTTTAATAATTCAAAGGCTTGAACACCACCTTTTAATTCGTTAAAGCCAAGAGACATTAAATACTCTTCTACTTCTTTTTTCTTGCCTAGCCAGGTCGCTTTTAATGTTTCTACAGCTTGATTTATTTTATTTTTCTTATCAATGAATTTGGCATATCTTTCTTCGTTAATTAAACCAATTTCATGACCTAATTCAGTAAGTCTTAAATCTGCATTATCATGTCTCATTAGTAAGCGGAATTCCGCTCTTGAAGACATTAAACGATATGGTTCTTCGGTACCTTTTGTGACTAAATCATCAATCATCACGCCAATATAGGATTGATCTCTTCTTAGAATAATCGGTTCTTTCCCTTCAATTTTTAAAGATGCATTTATGCCTGCGATTAATCCTAAACCCGCTGCTTCTTCATAGCCAGAGGTGCCACAAATTTGACCACCGATATATAATCCTGGCCATTTCTTTATTTCTAAAGAAGGACCATATTCTTCAGTTCTGATTGCGTCATATTCAATTGCATAAGCATATTTTAAGAATTCTGCTTTATCAAAACCTGGTAAAGATCTCACCATTTCCTCTTGGACTTCTACTGGCATAGAAGTAGAAAAACCTTGTAAATAGATAGAATCGGTATAACGAGATTCTGGTTCTAAAAATAATTGATGTCTTTCTTTATCGGCAAAATTAACAATTTTACTTTCAATAGATGGGCAATATCTTGGTCCAACACCCACTACTAAACCATTATTAATAGCCGCTTCATCTAAATGAGCACGAATAATATCATGAGTTTCTGGAGTGGTGTGAATTAAATAACAAGGAATTTGTTCTTCTACTGGAATAAACTCTGTTGTTTCGTAGGAAAATGCTAGCTCTCCACGAGTGCCAGGTTCCAAAGAACCTTTTGAGAAATCAATCGTATCTTTTTTGATTCTTGGAGGAGTACCTGTTTTTAATCTATATGTTTTAATTCCCATACTTCTAAGATATGGGGATAAACCTTTAGAAGGAGCTTCTCCATCTGGCCCTTCTTCTAACACTGTCTTACCACGGAAAATTTTACTTTCCATATATGTACCAGTAGTTAAAATAACGGCTTTCGATTTAATTTCTTCCCCTTTATTAGTGATTACTCCAAAGACTTTTTTATCATCATGAAGGAGAGACACCACCATTGCTTCTTCAATGTGAAGATGCTCTGTGTTAAAGGCAACTTCTTTAATATAAGCTGGGTATTCAATCTTGTCTTGTTGGCACCTTAAACATTGAACACCTGGGCCTTTACCAGTGTTTAGCATTTTCATTTGTAAATAATGATGGTCTGCAAACTTACCTTGCATACCACCTAAAGCATCAATTTCACGGACAACAATACCTTTCGCGGATCCTCCAATAGATGGATTACAAGGCATATTACCCATTAAGTTTACATTTAACGTAATAAGGAGGGTTTCATGCCCTTTATGAGCACTAGCAAAAGCGGCCTCTAAACCGGCATGACCTGCACCCACAACAATAATGTCAAATTCTCTCATTATCCGACACTACCTTCCATATCCATTTTAATCAATTGATTCAATTCAACAGCGTATTCCATAGGAAGTTCTCTAGAGAATGGTTCAATAAAGCCCATAATAATCATTTGAGTAGCGTCTTTTTCACTAATTCCCCTACTCATTAAATAGAATAATTGTTCTTCACTAATCTTACTGACTGTTGCCTCGTGTTCAATATATGAAGTGTTGTTATGAACCTCATTATTTGGAATAGTATCACTACGCGATATGTTATCCAAAATTAATGTGTCACATTCCACATGACTACGACAATTATTAGCTCCTAGTTTATGTCTTACTGTGCCTCTATAATTAGCGACACCACCATTTTTTACAATAGATTTAGAAATAATTGTGGAAGTTGTATTGTTTGCTTCATGAATCATTCTTGCACCAGCGTCTTGATATTGGTTTTTACCTGCGACTGCAATAGAGATACATGTCCCTTTTGCTCCTTCACCTTTTAAGATACAGGCTGGATATTTCATATTGGTTTGACTACCAACATTACCATCAATCCATTCCATAGAGGCGTTTTCATAGCAAACCGCTCTCTTGGTGACTAAATTGACAATATTTGTCGACCAGTTTTGCACTGTTGAATAACGACATCTTCCACCTTTTAAAACTATAATTTCCACCACCGCAGCGTGTAATGATTCTTTGCTATAAGTAGGAGCGGTACAACCCTCTACATAGTGAACGTCTGCGCCTTCATCAACGATGATTAAAGTGCGTTCAAATTGACCAGATTTTTCATTGTTAATTCTAAAATAACTCTGCAAAGGTTTATCCAAATGCACGTTTTTTGGAACATAAATAAAACTTCCGCCTGACCAAACCGCACCATTTAAAGCAGAGAATTTGTTGTCTGCAACAGGAACCACTGTCCCAAAATATTTCTTAAATAAGTCAGGGTATAATTTGAGTCCCATATCAGTGGATAAGAAGATTACACCTTTCTCCTCAATTTCTTTTAACATATTGTGATAAACCACTTCTGATTCATATTGAGTAGAAACACCCGCTAAATATTTTTGTTCGGCTTCTGGAATACCTAATTTATTAAATGTATTTTTTACTGTTTCAGGAACTTCATCCCAGTTTTGAGATTCTTTATTCGCAGTTCTTGTGAAATATGTATAGGAATCATAATCTAAGAAAGATAAATCTGGTCCAAATTTTGGTAAAGGCATGGCCTTAAAAGATTTGAGAGCATTTAATCTGAACTCAAGCATCCATTCAGGTTCGTCTTTAAGACGAGAGATTTCTTTTACCACTTCTTCGCTAAGACCAACTTTGGTTTTAACAATGGAGACATCCTCATCTTTAAACCCATATTTATAATCTTCTTGGAATTTGATATCGTCTTTGGGCATATTATTTTCCTTGTAAAATGTTTTCAGCAGCGGTCCAACCTATGGTTGCGCATCTAATTCTCGCTGCTTGTTTTGATGTATTAATAAAGGCGACCGCCTCATCTAAAACATCTTCATCAAATGGCTCTTCATGAATCATTTTGTTATATTGTTCAATTGCGTATAAAGCATCTTTAATAGTTTTACCAACAACAACTTCACACATAATATCTGTGGAAGCAGTTGATATCGCGCAGGCAACGCCTTCAAAACACGCTGATTTAACTAAGTCATTTTCTACTTTTAAATAAATATTTAAATCATCTATGCAATTATCAGAGTGCATATGAACCATTTGGTAGCCATCGCCCTCAGGCGCATGTTTATTAATTGGATGAGAATAATGATCTAAAATGATGGAACGCATCATATCATTAGTTAAAGTAGGCATCGAGAATGTCACCTCCATTAATTAAGTTTTCCACTAAATAATCGATTTCTTCTTTAGTGGTATATAAATAGAAAGACGCACGACAAGTCGCAGGTGTCTTTAAATAGCAATTTAATAATTTATCGCAATGTTGACCACTTCTAATTGCGATACCTTTATAGTTCAAGTAAGTGGATTCATCTTGTGAAAATCTATCTTTTACATTAAATGTAACGATACCATTTCTTGCTTTTGGGTTATAGATAACAACATTTTCTACACCTTTCAATTTATCCATCGCGTATTTTTTCAGTTCTAATTCATATTTATGGATATTATCCATACCGATAGACATTAAGAATTCAAGAGCGGCTTTTAAACCAAAAATACCAGAGATATTTTGTGTTCCACCTTCAAATTTAGCAGGGGCATCAAAAGTCACAACATTATTTGGCTTTGTAAATGTTTCATTCATTCCTCCACCTAAAATAAATGGATCCATGTTTTGTAATAATTCTTTTTTACCAATTAAACAACCGATACCTGTTGGACCACACATTTTGTGAGCGGAGAACGCTAAGAAATCGATATCCCAATCTTTAAAATCAGTTTTCATGTGTGGCACAGATTGAGCACCATCAACAATAAATATCGCGCCAACTTCATGGCATAACTTAGCAATTGCTTTGACATCTAAGTCATAGCCCATCACATTACCAACATGAGCTAAAGAAACAACTTTGACAGTTTTATCCAAAACTTTTTTAAGATTTTCAATAGTGACACATCCATCTTCATCTAATGGAATATATCTCATTTCTGCCCCTGTCATTTGTGACACTCTAAACCATGGTAGTAAGTTAGAAGCATGTTCACCTTCACTAGTTAATATAACATCACCTTTAGTGAGATATTTTAAACCATAGCCAAAAGCTACAGTATTTAATGCCATAGTGTCACCGCTAGTGAAAACCACTTCATCAATATCACAATTAACAAATTTAGATACAAGTTTTCTCGTATCTCTAACTCTTTTATCAACGAGATACATCAAATCATAATCACCACGATGTGAATTAGCAGTACATTCAGTGTAATATTCATTCATCGCATCAATAACACATTGGGGTTTAAAAGTCGTAGAAGCGTTATCTAAATAGACAAGTTTATGACCTTGCATCTTCTTATTTTCATCTAACATTGGGAATTGTTTACGTATTTCTTTAACATCGTACATATTACATTCTCCTCTCAATCAAAGAAGAGATTTCCCCTTTAATATCTTCTTCAATAAAACCATTCATAATTGGCTTTAAATAACCAAAAGTAATAAGCTGTTTTGCCTCAGATTCAGTTAACCCACGAGAAGTTAAATAGAACAAATGCTCATCATTAATTTTACCGACCACAGCAGCGTGACTTGCTTCAATATCATTTTCATCGATTTTTAAGATTGGTTTAGCAATTCCATTAGATAAAGAATCAAAAACCATTATCTTAGAATTTTGATGGGTTTTGCTACTCCTGGAACCGTTGTATATTGCGCTGAGGCCAGAAAAAACCAATTTGCCATTATCTTTACAGACACCATAATTATCCATTCTGGCGTAAGTTCTAGGTGCGATATGGTTCACAGAAATATCAAATGTCTTGTTATCATTAGATGCCGCTAAAGATGATAGGTGCCAGTTTAAAGTAGAATCACTTTCTAATAAGTTACCAACAAAGGAAAAACGCAATTTTTTACTGGAAAAGTCCGCAAAAAAGGTCTCAATTTTTGAATTTCCTTTAACATTAATAGTAATCTTATATTCTGCTGGAATATCTTTTGCTAAGAAAGAAATAGTTAATATAGAATCCTTCTCAACATCGATAGTGATATTAGGATTAATTGGTAAAACCGGAAACAAAATATCAGCGTTTAACCCTACTGGTAATTTAATAGAGCCAACGCCTTGATCAACAACAAAATATTGCTTATCCGAAGCAACGTTTTTAATTTCTAATTGTTGATTGAGCAAGACTCTTTCCATATATCCTTATTTAATTATTTCTTTGACAGCGCATGTGCCAATAGAAACAGTGTTCATTTTTTGCTCTTCTTTTTCAATTTCAATCCCGAGTTCAGTCTTGATAAATTCATAACCTTCTTTATCAATTCTTTGGATTGTTTCTGGACCGCTATCAATGACGATTCTTCCATTAATCATAACAACCGCTCTAGTTGGATGAATTAAATCATATAATCTAGCGTAATGGGAGATGACAAAAAAGCCCATTCCTTTTTCTTGTTGTTCTTTAATGACATCAGCAACGATTTGAATTGCATCAACATCTAGACCAGAATCAATCTCGTCTAGCATCGCAATTGTTGGTTGTAATAATACGAGTTGGAGAATTTCATTTCTCTTTTTTTCGCCACCAGAAAATCCCTCATTTAAGGATCTAGTTGCGAGATCAAACGGCATTTTAACATCTTTTGTGGCTTTGTCTAAAAGTTTATAGAAATTATATGTAGAAATAGGTCTTTCAGCTCTTGCGTTTAATGCTGCTCTTAAAAAGTCAGAATTAATAACACCAGGAACTTCTGATGGATTTTGCATTGCGAGGAATAAACCTAATCTCGCTCTTTCATCGGTTGTTTTTGACAACACATCAACATCATCAAAATAGATGCTACCCTGAGTAACAAGATATTTCGGATGACCCATGATGACGTTTAACAATGTGGACTTGCCGTGTCCATTAGGACCAAGCAACGCAATTGTTTCATTACTGTTTACAGTAAGGTTAACGCCTTTAAGGATTTCTTTCCCTTCCACTTCGACGTGGAGATCTTTAATTATTAGATTCGCCATAATGATCTTTTTTCTCCAAAAACCGAAATAAATTGTATATGTTGACGATTAAATTAGCAATTAAAGTGATAAAGAATATTTCCTCACCATTCTTTCCCTATTTATATAAAAATAGGTAAAATTGCTTGCATTATTTTTTAATAATAATTAAGATTAAAACGCTATGTATCAGAAAAGGAGAACAAAAAATGAAGAAAAGTAAACTATCCCTAGGATTAGTTACCAGCTTCGTTGCAGCACTCGCATTAGCGGGTTGTAGTGATGTCAAGGCGAAAGATAATAGCATTCTCACCTTCAAAGGTTATGATGGTGTGACATATGAACTCGCCACTGACGCACTGTATGATCAGTACCGTAAAGATAACAGCGTTATTTCCACCTTCTATGACAAGGTGCTTGAAGTATTAATTCGTGACCGTTTCGAATCTGGAGCAGTCATTGAAAACGCATCAAAGGACTATCAACAAATTAAAGATGAAGCACAGGTAGATGTCCAAGCCGCGAAAGCAAAAGCGACAGAAAACGCTAAATCTAATAAGACCAAGTATGAAACAGAATGGGATGCCATTCTCTCTAGCGAAGGTGTTGAAGATGAGGAAGAGCTTTTACAAAAGTACATCTACAATAAAGAAAAAGCGGTTTTAGAAGATGCATTATATGCATCCTTAACATCCAAGACAGATGACAAGTTAAAGAAAGAATGGATTGAAGGCGCACACCCATATCACATTCGTCACATCTTAGTGAAAGTCGAATCAGGTGCATCTGATTACACCAGAGGCACACTTACATCTGATCAAGCCATCAATTTATCCAATATTGGTTTAGCTTTAGGCAAATCCACAGACACATTTGGTGGTATCGCTTCTCGTTTAAGCGAAGATGAAAGCTCAGGCGCTTTATATGGTGACGTTGGCACAACCACAGTGAAAGCCAGTACATCTGGAACATTCTCTATGGTTACAGAATTCCAATTAGCCATCTATATTTATGATGCTTTATATGCTGGTAAAGATGCTACTAGCACTGTTTATACTGATTTAATTCCAGAATCAGTTCCATCAACAGCAACCGCTCCAGCAACAGCGTTCAACAGCATTACCAAAGTTCCATACGAAGTTTTCGAACTCTTAGCCAGTGAAGACAACGGTGGTTATGGCGATGTTACAAAGAACAATAATAAGATTGTTGGCCAAGGTGAAGAAGTCGTTTATCCAAGAAATATTCTTTGGAATAAATATTTAAATCATCACGAACCATTCCTCATTACAGACGAATCTGTCGTTGATGAATATGACTCCACTACATTTGACTTAGACAATACAGCTGCTGAAATTTCTTCAATGTTAACAGATGCTAAAGCAGACTGGACAAAAATGAATGTCGGTGCAACCAAAGCCGGCTACGCAGTCGATGACAAGAAAGATGGCGCTACAGGTTTTGTGGCCGCTGACTCATTAGGCATCCAAGCCTTAACTGACAAACTTGGTGCAACCAAAATCTTAGTTGATGAAAAGAATAACCCAATCTTTGGTGTTCGTAGTGAATATGGCATTCACTTCATCATCATTGAAAAGAGTGCATTTGAAGAAACATCCACATTAGAAAAATGGTATCAAGTTTATTCACCAAAACAAGCTGACTATCCAACAGAAGATGGTAAGCAAGTGACATCTTATGTCAACTACGCGAAGTTCAATGACGATCAAATGGCTGCACGTGCAAGTGCTATTAAAGATGCCATTAAAGGTTTTGATGGTTCTTACCAATATAGAATTTATGAAAAACTTATTGAAGACGCTAACACTGCTGGGAGATTCGACATTTCTGGCGAATCAGAACAAGCTAAGAAAGCTAAGGAATTATTAGATTCTATCGATAATTACATCACCTTGCAAAAAGAAAAGAACGCATACGATCAAGAAGTTGGTTACGAATTAGCATGGGATAACTTTATGCTCAAATTCGATGAACAAACTGCTGAACGTGCGAAAGATCAACGTGTTGTCCCATGGGTTGCCGCAATCGGCTTCAAGAAGGGTATTAATTATTCAGACGTTGAAGATTTATACAAGATTGGAGGACTCTGTTATTATGGCGACAAAGCTCAATAAAAAATTCGTATTAGTAATGTTATTAGGTGCTCTCGGATTAGTCGCTTGTAATGATGAAGTTAAAGCCTATCCAGATGCTGGTGCAATTCTCCCTCCAGCACAAAGCCAAGAAATCTATAACAACGAGTTAGAGAGTATCTACGAAAGTATTCGTAGTGGCTCATTACCATCTGATGTATTAGACAAATTATTATATGAATACGCCAATAGCATTTTTGGTAGATATTCAGCCTCCGCTCCTGCTTATAAAACAGTAGTAGAAGATGAAAAGACTTTAACAGACATTATCGCTGGTAGCGATGCTGATAAAGAAGCATTTATTAAATCACACAAAGCCTATTGGGTTGGTGATGCTGAACCAACTGGTGATGAAATGGTCCAAGCTAAAGCAAGATTACAAGCTATCTATGATTCCATTGAAGAAAGAATCGCTGAAGCTTTATACAAACAAATCTCTGGTGGATCCTATTCCACACACAACCTTTTCGAAGAAAAGAAATTCTTAGCTAGCTTATATTTCTCTGGCAAAGATGTTGCAAAATTTGATACCGTCCCAGCTACAGATTTATATACTGGCTTACTCGCTCCAGAAGTGGAAGCTAAAGATGTCTTCACCGCTGGTTATCTCCACAAAGAACATTATTTCTCTGCAGAAAATACCTACGCTGTGAAAGAAAACATTGAAAGCATTTATAAACAATTGTTAACAGAACAATATGTTATCGATGAATCTTATTCCACAATCGGTCGTTCCTATGCAAGAAAAGTTAATGTTTTATCCATTAAAGTTGATAGTGCTAACCCATTAGATGTTCCTGCATTAGCGGACTACTTAGTGAAAAACCTCATTGCTAAGAAACCAGATACTGGTTACCGCTTCAATAGTGAAGAAGATGTTAAAGCATTATATGCTTCCGTCTCTAAAATCATGAGAGGCTTACCAGAATACTTCACTGGTTCAACAAAAGATGAAACTGCTTATGCTGCAGTTGAATCATTATATGATGATTATGGCTTATATGGTGATCCAGCCTTAATCGATGCAGACCACCCATTAACTTCTACAGAATATGGTGCAATGCAAAAAGAAATTGCGAAGATTAAAGATAATCTTTCCGACACAGACTCCAGTGTTGAAAGTTCTTACACAGGTTCAGGTGCCTACACAATTGAAAAAGGTATCGAATATAAAGAAAGAGAAATCTCTTTAAAGAACTACACAACCTCTGGATGGTTCATCAAAAACGGTGGATTAAGCTCCTTACCAGAATCTATTAGAAGCAAATTATTCAACCACGCAGTCGCCGTTGCTTTAGATAAGACCGGTGAAGGCGCCTTAGTCGACAGAGTCGATGTTGCTGAATGGAATGACGCTGCATATGATGCAGAAGCCAAAGTCAGCAAATATGTTGCTAAAGTTAATGGTGCTTACTTCTTAAAGAGCGACACACTTGAAAACAAAGGTAGCAATAAAGACTTATACTTCTACGATTCCAGTAGCCAAACATACTACTTTGTCCAAATCGAAGAAGCCGTCAACAGTGCAAAATTATCCGCTAGTGACGAAAGCTACTCCACAGACAAAAAAGCTTCTATCGCTCGTTCTGTCTGTAAAGTTGTTGGAGAATCCTCCACATACGAAACTCTCGCCAAAGAACATTGGTTAAAGAAGATGGAAATTGAATATCATGACCAAGCCGTCTATGATTACTTCAAATCCAACTATCCAAAGCTCTTCGACGATGAAGACTAATCATTAATACAAATTAGGGGATATAAATCCCCTTTTTTGTTTTATAATTAATTTATAGGAGATTTATATGAAAGAAAAAGATATATTTTGCCGTATTATCAATGGGGAAATTCCTTGTCACAAATTATATGAAGATGATGATGTATTAGCGTTTTTAGATATCAGCCAAGTGACTAGAGGTCACGCTTTGGTTATACCAAAAAAACATTATGACAATTTCTTATCTGTCCCACATGAAGAAATGCATAAAGTTATGGATGTCGCTCAAAGGATTGGTCAAATTGCTATT
The DNA here is from genome assembly GCA_905235515.1 of uncultured Bacilli bacterium. GTDB lineage: Bacteria > Bacillota_I > Bacilli_A > RFN20 > CAG-826 > CAJOLV01. The sequence continues at coordinate 39,830 of CAJOLV010000003.1, forward strand.
AAATTCCTAGGAGCAAAAGGTGTTAATATCTTAACTAATTGCTATGAAGCAGCAGGTCAAACTGTTAATCATTTCCATGTCCATGTCATTCCAAGATATGAGGACAAGGAAGGCTTCCATCTTGAGATGAGGAATAATTCTTCAGAAGAACTTAATTTGCCAGCGCTCGCGCGTGAAATTAAAGAAAACCTATAATTTATCACATATTATGAAAAAGCGGCTTCAACAAGCCGCTTTTATCGTTTAAATAATAATTTATTTATGTTTGTATAAGCTTCTACCATCTAATGGGTAGATTTTTTGAGTGAATTCACCTTCATTAACTGTTTCTAATGCTTTGGTGACTATGGCCATCTTACTATCAAGATTGTCAATCATAGAGAGTAATAATGCTTCTTTTGTCATTGGAGGAATTGGAGAACCGAATTCTGGTTTATCATGGTGAGATAACACCATATGTTCTAAGAGCATTGGAATCTCACTATCGATTTTTAATTCACTCGCGGCTTTTTTAATCTCTGCAACCATTAAAGAGATATGGCCTAATAATTTACCTTCTGTGGAATAATGGAAGACGACTAGTCCTTCTAATTCAATTAATTTACCAATATCGTGGAGTAAGATGCCAGTGATTAATAAATCTCTATTAATTGGTTGATATTTACTAGCGATATATTCTCCTAAATCCGCCATAGAGGTGAGATGAGTTAATAATCCAGAAGAGTATTCGTGATGGACACTAACTCCTGCTGGGTAGGCATATAATTTATCTTTATATTTATTAATAAAATAATTTAATAAGGCGGAGCAATCTTCATCCTTAATAGAACTAACATAGCCATTTAATCTTTTGATTAATTCTTCTTTAGGTACTGGAGGAGGGGTTAATAAAGAGGTGAAATCAATATCTTCTTCCTCTACTAAAGAGGCTTTTAATATTTTTAATTGCAAAGCATCACGATATTTGACCACTTCACCAGAGACAAAAATGACATTACCCGCTACTAAAATCTTTTCATCTTCACTTGTCACTTCCCATTTTTTACCCTGGATATTACCAGAGGCATCTCTTAATTCTAATGTGTAATAAAATGAGCCTAAATTATTAACACTTTTTGCTGCGTTTCCTAAAAGGAATTGTCCTTCAATACGCATACCATCACTGAAATCAGAAATCATAATTATTTCCTCCCATTACTCTTTTAATATCACTAACGCGATAGCCTTTTCTTCTCAAGGTTTGAAATATTTTATCATTAAGTTCTCTGCCGTCATATTTTTGTTTATAACGACTATAAACATTTTTGTAATCAATTTTGATTTTATTCTGTTCATCTTTCTCATTTATGTGAGATATATTATTTAAACAAGATGAGGCAACTTCATGGCTGAAACCACGATTTAATAATGCAGCGTAGACATGTTGCTTTTTTTGTTCATAAGAGTATTTACTAAACTTCTTTTCTAAGTTTGGAATTAACGCTTTCGCTTTCTTCTTTTCTTCCACTTCGTCAAAGCGAATTTTATCAATTTCCTCTGCAAAAATGCCTTTTTTTAATAATTCTTGCTTAATTTTATTTTTGCCATAGCCTTTTTCTTCAGCGTATCCTAAATAGTCTTCAATATAGGCTCTATCATCAATTAAATCGATACTTTTTAATCTTTTAATAATATAATCAACATCCTCTTTGGTGGCCTCTTTAGCGTATAACTTTTCTCGCATTTTCCATTCTGTATAATGGTTTTTCATTAATAGAGATAAAGCATATTCAGATAACTTTTTCACTGAGGTAATGCGATCTAATTTTTCTAAATCTTCTTTGCTTAATTCTTTGCCTTCATATAAATATGCAGAAACGTAAGCTTCTTGCGAAATAGAAAGTTTTTCTCCATCGGTAAAGGTAATAGAGACGTTCTTTTTGTTTAAACGAATTTTTTTAATAATCTTACCAGTGTTTCCTTTGGGCACGGTTATAGACCTCCAATACCTTTTCAACATATTGATTAACGGTGAAATCTTGACTGAGTTTTTTATTAGCGGCAGCTTTCATCTTTTCTAATTCATTATTCTCGCCGTTGAGTATTTTATAAAGTTTGTTTACAAATTCATCATCATCGACATAAATGAAACCATTTACTTCGTCATCTATTAATTCACTTAATAAATTATCATCTCTTGCTAAAACGAGTGTTGAAGCCGCCATAGATTCAAGAATTGCGATACTTTGTGTTTCACTAAGCGAAGCAGTAACAAAAGCATTCGCCATAAGATAATACGACTTAATCTTTTCGTGATTAACTTTGCCAGCAAAGATGACTTTATCTTCGATATTTAATTCATGGCTTAAGGATTGCAATTCACTAGCTTGTTCTCCATCGCCAACAAGTAACAATTTTGTTCTTTCTTGATATGTATCAAGATATTTTTTAAACGATACCAATAAGGAATCAATGCTCTTCTCTTTAATTAAACGACCAACATATAAGACAATTTTATCGTTTTCATCGAATTCATATTTCTTATAAAGATACTTAATATCTTTCTTAGTAGCTTCATCTAATTCAAAGCGTTTTGGATCCACTCCAGTTTGAATGACATTGATATACTTATCGACACCCTTTTTTCTAAGATAATTTTTAATCTTTAAACTTGGGGCAATAATCTCTGTAGCGACCTTAGTCATTTTTTGGAACAATCTTCTCTCATTAGCCCGAGTTATACGATTCATTAATCCACCTTCAAGGTAGGAAACATATTTTTCATGATAGGTATGATAAGTATAGACAAAAGGTATATCTAAGAGAGTGGAAGTATATCTACCTAATTGACCAATTTGACCATTTGTTTCTATATGAATGACTTCTGGTTTAAATTCTTTCATATGTTTAAGCATGGTTAAAACATAAATACTACGTGTTGCGGAATAACCCCTATTTCCTTTTTCTGGATAGGTGATATTAATCACACTACCTTCTTTAAAAGATTGTTTGTTAGATATTAAAGATGTCACCACCATGACTTGGTGGCCATAAGCTTTTAAAGTGTCCACTAAAACCTTGGTAGACATCGCTACTCCATTAGTTTCCGGATAATATGTATCGGTAAAAATAACAACATTCATTATTGCGTTAATTATACCATATCTTTGTTACATATAAGAGCAAAACATAAATGTCTTCGCCTTATAAATAAAGAAGACGTTAGTGAGCACCAAGGTCGACTCTTTTAATTTCAATGGCTAATACTCCATGTTGATCAATTTGTTCTTTTGTATAATATTGAAGCATATCATCTGAATTAGCTATTTCGTTAATCTTATAACCCAATCTTTCTTTTGGATAATGATTATATAACTCCACGAATGTCTTAAATTTAAGTAGGTTAGTAACTTTGCAAACTATTATTTCAGAAGTGACATTATTCATAAATTCAATATGATCACCAATTTTAATAGGTTTACGCCTCTCATCATATAGGCGCATTTCCACATCTTTAAATCCACTTTTGATCAGTTCAAAAGGCTCTGGATGGAGATTCATTTTATAAGTCATATTTATCAATTACTTCTTTTTTGACTGGTTTTTGATGGATTTTTTGACAGTTTTCTTAATAGTGTTATTTACTTTCTTTTTGGCTTTTTTACTACCAAATTTAGCAAATAGAACAATGACAACGATTAATAAAACTAATAAACCAACACCACAAACGATAAACCACACTTTGTTGGCTTCAAAGAAAGTTTTGAAATCAAAGGATGATTGGTTTTCATTATCATCACTTTGTGGGGTAGTTTCTCCATCAGATGACTTCTTTTCACTAACGACAATTTTAAATGTTTTAGATTGTTGAACGCCACCAATTGTCGCGGTTGCAATAACCTTTGTTTCGCCGTCTTTTAAAGCAGTAACTGTAACTGATTCACCTGATGCTGTTGATGTCTTATCTAACGAAGCAATTGTGCTATCTTCAACAGACCAAGTAATTGGACTATCATCTTCTGTTGTGGCTTTTAATGTCTTAGTGTTGCCAACTTCAAATGTCGCTTGAGGAGTTCCGACTTCTTCAAGTTTTAATAATTCACTATCGTTGATTGAATCTGTCGCCGGATTTGCAGCACCTGTTGGAGTGGAAACATATGTGCCGTTATTTGATTGACCCCATACATATTCTGCCCATTGAGGGAAGTCGATGAATGGATTTCTATTATTTGTGTAATTGTTATAACAAAGATTGTTTCTATGAATTTCCCATTCATCTGGTGGATCAATTCTATTCCATTCAAGTAAGTCTTGAAGAATGCCCATCTTACCAGTCTTTGTGGTTGTGGAATAATATTCTGCTTTCACAAAAGAGGTAACATTGTTAACGATTTCAAGGTTTGGATTGCCAGAATCAATGCCATCAGAATCAGAACCAGATAAATAATTATATCTAGCCGCCATATAGAAGATTGCTCTAGCAATATCACCTTTATCACTATCTTGTGGTTCAAAAACAGGATTGGTGCCACCAAAGGTTTTTGATGTCCCTTTTAAGTTACCAGCTAAATATGGATAATCATTGCCAGCGTCATCATATGATTGATTTTTATCAACAAAGCCATAATACCAGTTATTATGGTGATAGCCATTAACTCTACCATTGCCCGCCCAAAGGTGCATAATATCACCACGAGCCCCTGTACCATATTCATCTTGACCGAACCCTGCTGATTTAGGCCAAATATGTTCTTGGTTGATGCCATAATTTGTTTGAGTGTGGTCACCCCACGCTTTGGTGCCATTTTCTTTATCTCTATTCACGTATAAAGCGTGAATATATGGGTTCATACCTGGTGAACTAGCACTTTTACCATAACTATAGTTAGTAATTGTGTTTGTTGCAGCGTCATATCCCGGAATAGCGGACGCTGGAGATTTTTCCCAATCACGATCCACTATTTCATACATTTGCCAAACTGCTGTTGTTGCGCCACTACCATAGGAGAAATATTTTTGATTATTTTTAAGAATAGGTTTTAAATTCTTTAATAAATTAGTGCCTTGTCTTTCGCTTTCTGGTAAAGATGATAAGCTAGAATAATAAGCACGGATATCACTATCGCTTAAATCATTTAAATTAATATTTTTCGTTACCGAACTTGTTGGATAGGAAGTTGCTAACACTTCTTTATAAGAATTTCCTTTTAAAAAACCAACCGAAGCAAAAGTTAATGCAATAGATAATACTGATAATGGGATGATTTTTTTCATATTTTTCCTCCTTGATATCTCTATATCATTATCCTTATTTAAGGATAGATTAACAAGTTTTTTCACTTTTAAGTGTTTCTTTATTCCATAAAAGAGTGATAAAATGATTTCGTATGTACGACGTAACAATCATTGGTGCTGGTATTACCGGCACGCTCATTGCGAGGGAACTTTCTAAATACCAACTTTCGGTTGCAGTTTTAGAGAAGTGCAATGATGTGGGCAATGGCACCACAAACGCTAACTCAGCGATTATTCACTCTGGCTATGACCCAGTCCCAGGGACATTAAAAGCCAAATTCAACGTTCTTGGTAATCCAATGTATGACCAACTCACTAAGGAATTAGATGTTCCTTTCTATCGACTTGGTTCTTTAACTGTCGCTATCCACGACTCTCAGTTGCCACTACTCCAAGAACTCGCCGAACGCTCCAAAGTAAATGGGGTTCCAGTCAAACTATTAGATAGAGGGGAAACTTTAGCGATGGAACCTAACATTAACCCAGAAGTAAAGGCATCCTTATATGCCCCAACATGTGGCATTATTGACCCGTTCAACTTAACTGTAAGAGCGATGGAAAACGCTATTGATAACGGGGTTAAGCTTTTCTTAAGTCAAGAAGTTATCGCTATTAAAAAAGTTAATGACCATTATGAGGTTCAAACCAAAAAAGGCGTTTTTGAAACCAAAGTAGTTATTAATGCTGCAGGTAATTATGCAGATAAAATTGCCGCAATGGTTGAACCAATTGATTGGAATATTTCTCCAAGAAAAGGTGAATATTTTGTCTTAGATCACTATAAAGCAGGTTTAGTCAATCGCACCATTTTCCCATTACCAAGTGAAAAAGGTAAAGGTATTTTAGTCAGTGTCACAACATCTGGTAACTATATCGTTGGTCCATCTAGTGAGCCAATTCCCAATAAAGATGATGTCTCTACCGATGCAGAAACATTAAGAAATGTCCGCTCTCAAGCTACTGACTTAGTGCCTTTTATTCCATTTAACCAAGTGATTAGAACATTCTCTGGTAATAGACCAAGTTGTTCAAGACACGATTTCATCATTGAATATGCAAAATCTGATAAACAATTTATTAACGTGGCGGGTATTGAATCTCCAGGTATTGCTTCTTCACCCGCTATCGCTAAATATGTTGTCGAAGAATTAGTAAAACCTTTGATTGAACTAAAGGAAAATCCATCATTCAATCCTAATGTGAGAAAAGTTCATAGGTTATATTATGAGAATTTAGAACATGATTATACCTATAGCAATGAACATGAAAATTATAGTGAAGTAATTTGCTCTTGTGAAAAGGTCACCTTAGGTGAAATCTTAGATCAATTAAATAGAAGTTGCCCACCTCATTCTGTTAAAGGCGTAAAAAGAAGAACGAGAGCAGGCTTTGGCAAATGCCAAGGTGGTTTCTGCCAATCTAAGATTGTTCTTTTACTCGCTAAACACTATGGAGTGTCTCCATTAGATATCCCACTAGATGATGAAGGCAGTAACATTCTACTAGAAGAGGTGAAGCCATTATGAGAAATGTCGATTTAGTTGTTATCGGTGGCGGATCTGCTGGTATGGCAGCGGCCATTCAAGCCAAAAAAGATGGCGTTGATGATATCCTCATTTTAGAAAAAGATAACCATTTAGGTGGTATCTTAGATCAATGCATTCATAATGGTTTTGGTTTAACCGAATTTAAAGAAGAATTATCTGGTCCAGAATATGCAGCAAGATTTGAAAAACAAATAAAAGAACTTGGTATTCCATACTTGCTGAATACTTATGTATTGGATATTACAAGAGATAGACAAGTGACCTACTCATCAAAAGATGAAGGTGTTCATACAATTCAAGCCAAGGCAATTGTTATTGCGACAGGTTGCTATGAACGTAACGCTGGTGCGATTCAATTAGCAGGCGATAGATGTGCAGGGGTCATTACCGCAGGAAGCGCACAAAGATATTTAAATATCCATGGCTATATGTGTGGTAAAAGAATTGTCATCTTAGGTTCAGGCGATATCGGTCTAATTATGGCTCGTAGATTAACATTAGAAGGGGCAAAAGTCTTATGTGTTAACGAATTAATGCCTTATTCTAATGGTTTAAATAGAAATATCGCTCAATGTTTAAATGACTTTGGGATTCCACTGCAATTATCGACAACCGTTAAAGCTGTTAAAGCCACTAATGGCAGATTATCAAAAGTCATCTTAACAAAAGTTGATGAAAAATTGAGACCAATCCCAGGAACCGATCAAGAGATTGAATGTGATACTTTAATCTTATCGGTTGGTTTAATTCCTTATGTCTCATTATTAGAGAACATTAATTGTCCAACTAGCTCTACTAAAGGAGCCTATGTTAATGAAAATATGGAAACAGAGATTGAAGGTATCTTCTCAGCTGGCAACTGTTTACACGTCCACGATGTTGTTGACTTTGTCACTGATGAAGGTCGTTCCGCTGGAGCGGGTGCTGCCAAATATATTAAAGGCTTAAGACATGGACAAGAACGTCTTGAAGTTAAACCTCTCGATGGAGTGGGATATGTCGTTCCTCAACATGTTCATGTGGATACTGATGAGGATGTGACCTTAAAATTCCGCGTTAGAGCCCCGATGAAAAATGCGGTGATTGAAATATCCTCTGGTGAACAAACACTCGCAAAAATCAACAAATTAGCGGTTATTCCTAGTGAAATGAATCTTATTAAGATTAGTAAAGATAAAATAGCGTTAGCGAAGGACACAATTACTGTGAAGGTGTACGCAAGATGAAAAAAGAATTTGTCTGTATTGTCTGCCCAAGAGGCTGTCCGTTAAGTATTGATTTAGATACTTTAGAAGTTACTGGTAATACTTGTCCTAGAGGCGCGATTTATGCAAAAAACGAAGTAACTAATCCAACAAGAACTATCACCAGTTCCGTAAGAGTTAATAATCGTGAGCATCAATTAGTGAGTGTTAAAACCACTAATGCGGTCCCGAAAGGAAAGATTATGGAAGTAATGGAAGAGATTAACAAAGTTAGTGTCTCCGCTCCAACACACATTGGTGATGTTGTCATCCATAATATCTTAGGACTTGATGGCGTTGACATAGTCATTACCAAAAATATCGAGTAAATAAAAAAGTGAGCAAGGTGTTATTTTGAGCTCACTTTTAATATAGATCAAATAATCAAAAAACACTTTTGGCAATTGATTCTATGTCTTCTAATGGTATTTCAAACGCTTCTTTTGTTTTTTTTAAAAAATAATCATACGTGTTTGAAAAGTCGGTATAAAGATATTTGTATGCCTTTATAACATCGTCATAAGAGCAGGATTCTTTTTTAATCCTCAATTCGTAAATCATTTTGGTGATATCGCCTAAATCTCCACCGGTAGGTCTAGATGATTTTATTTTCATCGCTATCAAATAAATTGGTTTTATCACTTTTAAACATTGCATCAACGTCAATTGTTGATTCTCTAAAATCAAAATTAAAAACAATAGCAGCGCCACCAACAATATAAATATCAATTGGTTCTTTCAATCCATTATTAATGCAATTTTTAGCGAAGCACATAAAAACAGTTTCAAAGTTTTCTTTTGTAAGTACCCTATTATGCAACATTAAAAACGTCCTCCTCTAATATATTAAAACGCTTAAATTCCGGAATGGCGACGACATGCAAGTCTCTTTCCGCTTCCTCAACCGTTTTAAAGTTAAATAAATCGCTATCGGCAAAACACACTTTATCAAGTTTTTCTTTTCTTAATAGATTATATCTATCTGTATAAATTGGTTTTTTATTAATTCGGCACAAATAATCTATTAATGCTAATAAATATAAAGCTCTATCCGCACCATTGTTTTTATAATAAAAATCTATTTCTTTGTTTCGAATAATGTTTCTAATGAATTGATTGTAGCCAAGTCGTTTTAATTCTTCTAAAACGTTATTCCGAAAATAACGAAACTCTATTAGCTTTACGCTTTCCAAATCTGCAAAATCTCTTATATCAACATTTAAATACTTAGCGATTGACAAGGCGTTTCTTAAAGAAACGTTATTTACATTAGTTTTTCCATTAAGCAAATCGCAAATGGTTGTATATGGGATGCCTGTTCCTTTTGAAAGAGCGTATCCAGTTATTTTTTTGTTTTCTAAAAGTTCTTTAAAAGTCATGTGAATAATATAACGAAATTCCGTTATAAAATCAACTGATGTTATATGGGCATTTACCCATAAATCTTAATTCCCTCCGACAAAATATCTTCAATCATAGATTCACTATCCACAATTTGCCTGTGGGTTTGCAAATCTACATCTTTATGTAAAACGTCCTCTAATTCTCCAATCATGCCATAAAATGATAAACCCATGCCGGAACAAACCACTAAAATATCAACATCGCTTTTTCCGGTGGCCTCACCTCTAGCGTAGCTACCATATAGATATGCACATTTTACTTCTGGATGTTTTTCAAACACTTGTCTAGAAGCGTATTTAATAAATTTCAGATTTAAAATATGGTTAGTACCATCTAAAATACCCATTTCATCCAGTTTTTGGATTAATTCATCAAATGTTTTATTCTTAATATCCGTTTCTTCATACGTTTGGTACGTACGACGAGAAACACCGCAGGCCCTTGCAACTTGTTCTTGTGTTAATCCTAATTCTTTTCTTTTTTGTTTTAATTCATTCATAACAATCACTCTTTTTTGGCGTTTTACATCTCACTTATATTATATCTGCGCTTTTAGAAATGCGCAACAAATGAGAAGAAAAAACTCCGACATGTTTAATCGGAGTAAATATTTTATTTATTATAGAAGACTCTCATCGCTTTCAAGGAGTCAGCTTTCATCGCTAAGTAGGCATTATTAATGACTCGATGGAAGACAGAATAGTTATTAGATTCAACATCAGCTTTTAATGCTTCATAGCCCGCTTTCATCATATATGTGCAGTAATTAATTTTTTCTACACCGCACTTGATTGCATGAACATAATCTTCTTCTGGTAAACCAGAACCACCATGCATCACTAATGGGATATTAATTAGTTTTCTAATTATTTTAATTCTTTCAAAATCTAATTTTGGTTTAACTTTATAAACCCCATGTGCTGTTCCAAAGGAACAAGCCAATGCGTCAATACCAGTATCATCAACAAACATCTTAGCTTCATTTGGTTCGGTATAAACCGCTCCACCATTAATCTTTTCTCCACCTTCACGAGCGGCTAAGGCACCGATTTCTGCTTCCACAGTGGCGTTATGTTCATGGGCGTATTTTACAATCTCTTTTGTGTTATTCACATTAATTTCATATGGTAATAAGGAGCCATCATACATAACAGAGGTAAAACCTAAATCAATTGCTTTTTTTAAATAATCAACGTGTTCTCCGTGATCAACGTGGACACAGACTGGGACTTTTGCTCTTTTTGCGAGTTCAATCATCACTGGCCCAATAATCTTAATTGGTGTAATATTTTCGTGCATTTCAGCGTGCATAATAATAACTGGAACATTGAGCTCTTCGGCGTTTTCTAATACAGCGCGTAAGTTTTCTAATGTCGGAGTGTTAAACGCTCCAATCGCACATTTATTTTCTTCTGCGTATTTGAATACTTCTTTGAGATTAACTAACATAATAATTCTCCTGATGTTCTATACTAGTATAATTATTTTTTATAGAAAAAGGAGAGTAAAATCTCCTTTTAAATTACTTTGATATCTCTAATTGAGACGTCTTTACCAGTGATTAAGTAAGTGCGTTCACTCCCACAGTGTGGACAAGTTTTACCAAATTCTGTGGTTTTATAGGTTTGTTGACAATCCTGGCAATATGATTTGCCCTCAATAATGATGATATTGAGCTGGCAATCTTTCATATATTCTGTTCTCTTTTTTGCCCATTCAAAGGCGTCGAGGAAATATTGTTTAACCACACCAGAGACCTCACCAACTTCCATAGTGAGTTCTTTGACTTCTTTGACTTGTCTCTCTTTGGCGAGAGCTTCAATTTGCTTAATAACGTGGACGACGATTCCTAACTCATGCATCGAGAGAGTTACCTGTATGTGGATTTTCTTTGATGAATTCTTTGTTCTCTTTGCTCCACGCTTTACGTTTCGCTCTCATTTCGCGAGCTTCTTTAGAACCACTATGACCAATAATCTTGAACATACGTTTTAAGGCATAGCCGGCTAAGCCACCGACTTTCTTTTCCGCCACTCTCATATTGGACATTTCTGGATGATCTCTCACTAAGTGGATAGCGTCAAATTTACATTTTGTGGTACAAATGCCACAACCGATACATTTATGTGGATCAACAGCAGCAGCGCCACAAGATAAGCATCTGCCAGTTTCAATCTTTACTTGTTCTTCGGTTAAGGTCTTATGAGCGTCTCTGAAGGAGTGTTTGTAATCAATGGATTCATCCATACCTTCTTCTTGTCTACCAACTGTGTCATAACCTGGTAAAGTGATATCTTCTTTATTTAACATTGTGAAACCACGGCGGTTATAAGCAATGGTTGGGTGAGCATTTGGACGGACGTGTCTTGCTAAGGCATCCGCGACTGCGTGACCAGCTGCGATAGCGTCAATTACAAATTTTGGACCTGTATAGACATCACCACCGACAAAGATATCTTCGTCTGCGGTTTGATATGTCATCTTATCCGCTAATGGGTAATTGCCATGCCAGAAGGTCACTTTGCTACCTTCTAGTAAATTACCCCATTCAATGGCTTGACCAATCGCGAAGACGATTTGATCAGCTTTAACTTCCATAACTTCTTCTTCGTTATAGGCTGGGTTAAATTTACCATTTTCATCAAATGTTCTAGTACATCTCTTAAAGATGATACCAGTGACATGGCCTTTTGCGTCAACTTTGACTTCTTTTGGACCCCAAGAGTTATTAATTTCAATATCTTCTTCTAAGGTTTCTCTAATTTCATCTTTAGATGCTGGCATTGTTTCTCTATCTTCTAAGCAGAACATGGAGACTTTCTTAGCACCTAATCTTTGAGCGGTTCTCGCGCAGTCAACAGCGACGTTACCACCACCGACAACAACGACTTCGCCATTGAATTGTTGTTGTTTGCCTAAGGCTTCTTTTAAGTAATGAACAGCAATATCTGTACCTTCAGCGGTATCATTAGCAACGCCTGGTCTTCTACCACCTTGGCAACCAATAGCGATATAGAAGGCTTTATAACCTTGTTCTTTTAATTTAGCGATTGTGATGTCTTTTCCAACTTCAACACCACATTTAATTTCAACACCTAATTCTTTTAAGACAGCGATTTCCGCTTCAATAACATTCTTTTCTAATTTATATGAAGGAATGCCATACATTAACATTCCGCCTGGATTTTCATTCTTTTCAAAGACGGTTGGTTTAAAGCCCATCACAGCTAAATAATAAGCGGCAGTTAAACCAGCAGGGCCAGCACCAATAATGGCAATCTTTTCATCAAAGTGGCCATATGTTGAGGCAACAATCTTTTCTGGAACATATCTTGTTTCCGCTCTTAAATCAAAGTCAGCGACGAATTTCTTAACGGCATCAATAGCGACAGCTTGGTCAACTGTACCTCTAGTACAAGCTTCTTCACATCTCTTATTACAAACACGACCACAGACGGCTGGGAATGGGTTTTGCGTTTTGATTAAAGCTAATGCTTCTTGATATTTGCCTTCGTGAGCTTTCTTTAGATAGCCTTGTACTGGGACATGAGCTGGGCAAGCCACTTTACATGGAGCAGTACCACTATCATAAGAATCTGATTTTCTCGCAGTGTTGCGATAGTTTTCATCCCAAGCATATTTACCCCAATGTAATTTATCTGGTAATGGAGCTTGTGGATATTTCACTTCCTTGCCATCTTTAGCGCATAATTTTTGACCTAATTTAACAGCACCGGCTGGGCAGTTTTCGACACATTGTCCACAAGCCACACAATTAGTCTTTGTGACATTCGCGGTATAAGAACTTCTAGATAAGTTAGGAGTGTTAAATAACATGGATGTACGTAAAGCATTACAAATCTTCACGTCACAGTTACAAATATCAAAAATCTTATTTTCACCATCGATATTAGTGATTTGATGGACGAAACCATTCTTTTCACTTAATTCGAAAATTTCTAAAGCTCTTTCTTTTGTAATATAGTGGGCTCTGCCAGTTTCCACTGTATAATCCGCCATATCACCAAATTGAATACACCAATCATCGACATCATCGATACAGCCATCACCTAAGACTGCTCTACTAGCTCTACATGAACAGATACCAGCGGCGATATGTCCTTCATATTTCTTCATCCAGTGGGAAATCTTTTCCACGTCGATTGCTTCATTATTAGCCTCGATAGCTTTTTCAACTGGGATAACGTGCATACCAACACCATCACCACCTGGAGGAATCATTTGAGTGATACCCGCTAATGGGATGAATGTCATTCTTTCAAAGAAAGAAGCAACAGCAGGGTTACGATTGATTCTTTCGACTGTGGAGTTCATTAATTCCGCACTACCAGGGACAAAGAAACATACTCTATATCTCTTGACCCTTGGAGCGTCAGTGATTGGGTGATCCCAAGCATAATTATCACCATAGTCATATTCGATTAAACCAATGACTGATAAATCATCTAACATCTTTTGTAAATCAGCAGGTTCTAATTCACGATTCATCTTCATCAATTCTTCAAAAGAATAGAATTTACGAAGTTTCATTTTGTTGAGAAGTCTCACTTGTTCAATGGTTAAAACTTCTCTTAATCCCCAATATTCTGGGTCAGTGGTTTTCACACCTGCAAGTTTGTGAACAACTACATCTGTAATCTTTTTGGCTAATTTCTTAAACTCTTTTTCAAATTCATAACCTTGTTCACCATCATACTTCGATACGATAACCTTGTTTTGTTCAGACATAACTATCTCTCCTTATGTTGCTGCACTTTCTTTATGAAATAGTTCGCGACTAAATCAATACCATCCTCTGTTTTTGCGCTGATAGGAATAATTGTCGCGTGCTCATTTCTCATTTTAATATATTTTTGACACTTTGATAAATCAAAATTAAAGTATTTTAAAGCATCCATCTTATTTATAATCACTAAATCGGATTTTTCAAACACTAAAGGATACTTTAATGGTTTATCATCGCCTTCTGGAATTGAGAGGATCATCACATCTAAAGATGCTCCAGTATCAAATTCTGCTGGGCAGACTAAATTACCAACATTTTCTAAGAAAACGATATCTAAATCAGAGATATCTATTTCATCCAAACCAGTCTTAGTCATACCGGCATCTAAATGACACATACCACCTGTGTGTAATTGTATAGATTTAACTCCAGTTTTTTCAGCAATTTTTATTGCATCGACATCACTATCGATATCAGCTTCCATGACCCCCACTCTTAAGGTGGTTTTTAATTTATTAATTAATTTAGTTAATGTTGTGGTTTTGCCTGCTCCAGGAGAGGACATTAAGTTAACAACTAAAACACCTTTTTCTTTAAGATAACTTCTTAATGCCTCCGCTTCTAAATCATTATCGGCGTAGGCAGAGCGATGTAATAATATAGTCTTAACTTTTCCCACGGTATCTCCATTATAGTGTATACTAGTCTATTTTGGTATCAGTTTTATTTTAATAAACTTTGGGAAATCCACTCCTTGATGAAGGCTTCTTTCGGCATTGGTGTGAAAGACCCTCTTTTAATTGTCAGTTTGCTAAGGGGATGATTTTCTAAGAATTGAACAACACTTTTAATATCCACTAATTCATCTTTAGTGCCATAAAGTATCTCAGTTGGGTTGTTCCAAATGTCTCGCTAATTCTTTAGGAATTGATAAAAATCATAATTAAGTGTTTACCCATTACTGCATATAATTGTGTGCACTAATTTGAGATTATCTTCCGAGATGCCATTTTCTATCATCAAATCTTGTGTTATTTTCTGTATATCTGGTTTTCGATGTCTCAGTTCCGAGTTTTAACAACTTTTTTTAGTCAATAACATATAAATACATTTATATCCGTTTGAATTAAGTTTCATAATACACTATAGTAAGTAGTTGTGATAACAGGTTATAAATATATGGATTTTCAAGTCGTAAAAGTTAAAGAAGATATCTTACAAGATAATAACCAGAAAGCTAATGAATTACGTGCTTATTTAAAATCTAAGCATATCTATTTTATTAATGTTATGGCGTCACCTGGTTCAGGTAAAACAACCTTATTAGTTAATCTCATTAATAAATTAAAACAAAATTTTAATATCGGAGTGATGGAAGCGGATATTGACGGAGATGTCGATGCGGAAAGAATCTCCTCTTTAACTGGTGTGAGAGCCATACAAATCCATACTTCAGGAGCGTGTCATTTAACCGCTCAGATGGTCGAAGATGCGATTAAAGAATTTGATATTGAGGGATTAGATTTATTGTTTTTAGAGAATGTTGGTAATTTAGTCTGCCCGGCAGAATTTGACACCGGCAGTAACATCAATATGATGTTATTATCTGTCCCAGAAGGTGATGACAAACCTCTTAAATATCCATTAATGTTTGAGGTTAGCAATATCGCTGTTATTACAAAGATTGATACAGCGGAAATCTTTGATTTTGATTTCGATAAATGCTATCAAAATATTAAAAAGAGAAATGAAAAAGCCGAGATATTTAAAGTCTCAGCTTTAGAAGATGAGGGCATTGCCCCATTACTGTGTCATATTAAAAAGTTAGTGAATAATAGATAAGTAAATTTTTGTACGATTTATTAGCGAATCTTATTGTTTAATAAGTAGATGAATTATACATTTTAGTGACGGTTGTGATAGAGTCATTATACTCAATGACATTATCAATAGTACATTTTATGTCTATGCATTATGCATAGAAGACATCTCTTTTATTAAAAGCATTATTGGATGATCTAAAGTCAGAGGCATAGAGGGTGTGTCCGCCTTGATTATATTGATTTTCTAATAACCAATCTTTTAATATGGTGCGATAGTTTTTATCTAATTTAATATGTTCCTCGATTGGTTTGTTATCAATTGATGGTAATCGATCGTAATATCTTCTCGTATTAGTGTGAAACGCGATATAGTCAATTGTGGCGATAGTTATTGTTTTGTTATCGCTTAATGTGATAGGTGTATCTTTGTCTTTACATATCCAACTATCTGACATGACCTGATTAATATATTCATTTTTAGTTATTTCAAAGATATATATATCATTATCAAATGGGAATGCTTCATAGATATCTGCATATGTCCAAGTTCCCCTTGGCAAATAGTGTCTGGCTTGATTGCAATAGCTGAAATCAATATCGTAACCACACTCCTTAGAGTAGTCATAGATAGCTTTACACATGACCATTGGAGCCTCTTCAGTTGCATCAAAGGAGCCATTCACATTAGTGGCCAATATTTGACTAGCTTCTTGCTCACACTCTGTAGCGTAGGTATCAATAATCGCTTGTATAGTAGGATTAATAGTTTTCACACTAGAATTCACTGTAGATGTGGAAATAGTTTTAAATGTATCGGTAGTGACTTCGTTGGTGTTTTTATGATAAGTCAATTCAATATATCCTAATCCATTAGTGTTACTACCAAATTGACCATAATATAATGTCTTATCTTCGATATATTTTTCATTTTGATGGCTATGTCCACATAACACTAAATCGACATAATTAGATAATCCATATCCTTTTAAATCGTCTTGATCAGCGTGACAACAGGCAATAACAATTTGGCAGCCCTCTTCTCTTAACTTACTAGCTTCTTTTTTAATGACATCAACATGGTTTTTAAATGTTAATTCTCTCACATAAAAGGAGTTTATGGAGGCGATTTGTTTGTCACCAATTGTCCCCACTATCCCGACTTTTACATCTTCATCAAATGTATATGTCACTGTGGTGACACCAATTTGACTTTGTTGAATAGAACCCACTCTTTTAGTGGTAAAGTCAAAATCATAGACATTCGCTGCTAAAACAGGAGTCTTATACCCTAGAAATTCTCTATTCGTGTTATTAATTAGATATTGGGCGCCCCAGTCAAAGTCATGATTGCCAACAGTGCGAGCGTCATAATGAACATAGTTCATAATGTCAGTAATCATATTGCCATAATTGATATTGGAGTAAATACTCCCTTGCCAAGTGTCACCTTGATCCAATAGTAAAACATTATCTTCACTATCTTTTTTATCTTTAAGATAAGTCATTAGTTTACCAACGCCAATGCGATTAGATTCAGGATAGACTTGTCCGTGTATATCATTTGTGGCATATATTCTAATCACTGTGTCCCCTATTTCTCTTTTCTCGTGGCAAGCACAAACTGAGATTAATAGAGATACAATAGTGACACTTAAACCAAATAATTTATGAGTAGACTTCATACACATTTATGATATGCAAATAAGTTATTTAAGCAAAGAAATATATTAAACAATCTATTCACAAGGAGGCCTATCTATAGGCCCAGAACGGATTATCTATCTTTTATGATTGTTTACTTTTGATGTCAAAATAAGGAATTACTTTTTAAATACAAAAATTTTTATTGATTTAAAGATAATAAATATGGTGGGTTTTGAGATTTATCAAATATATGATTTATTACACAATTATCACTCTCTAAGGGAACGGAAATTACTTTAAGAATTCACGGTTAACAAATTAAAAAGCAATTTCAGTTATCACTAACTAAAACTGCATATACATCAGATAGCCACAACATGAGGCAAAAGACTTCTGAAGAACGTTTTTTAATTCTTTTTCCAGTAGTAACTAACACCATTAGTGTTACCAACCTTCTCAATTAATCCTTCCTTAAGAAGTCTAGATAATTCTAATTCAATGGTGCTATAGGAAATATCGGGCCAAAAATTATGGATTTCTTCTTTGGTAATTTTACCAAGAGTTTGCTTTATAGTTTCCTCAACTCTTTCGGCTTTAGAAAGCTTCTTGTCCTTAATAATGATATAGCGGCCAGCCAGTTCATTATATGTGGACAAAAGCATAAGTAAGAAATTTTCTATAAAAGGCCAATAAGAGTTTTGATTATCTGCCCATCCAGTAGATGATTCATAAAGTTTTTGATAATATGCTCCTTTGTTTTTGTTAATCATATATTCCAAAGAAACATATTTGCCCACATCATATCCACTTTTATAAAGAAGTAACAAAGAAATTAATCTAGACATTCTTCCGTTTCCGTCTTCAAATGGGTGAATACATAAAAAATCTAAAACAAAACACGGAATTAATAATAGAGGATTGATGTTGGAATTTTGTCTCGCTTCAAAGAAAGCTAATATCATTTGCTCCATTGATTCTGGAGTTTCTATCGCATTGACTGGTATATATCTTATAGATCTACTGCCATCAGGATTCTTTTGAGCAATAACATTATCAACTTGTTTCCAACTTCCTCTAGTTGATGTCTGAGCGTGTTCCAAAAGAATTCTATGTAGCAACAATAATTGTCTTGCATCGACATCCATTGTCATGTATTCATTATGAATTCTTTCTAAAGCGTCCCTATAACCGGCAATTTCTTTTTCGTTGTGGTTTAAAGGCTCAGTATCTTTATTAACAATGCTTTCTATTCTTTTATCAGTGGTAACAATACCTTCAATGGCATTACTGGCCTTAACAGATTGAATTTTAGCAATCTTCACTAAATTGATAAAAACCTTAGGATAATTTGTTTTAAAAGTATCAGAAAGGTTTTTGTTTCTTTCAATTGCAAATAAATATGAGGCTATATTTGATGGGATAGCTTCTTTTTCCAAAAACGAATAATCGTATTTTCTCATAGCAAGGCTCCTATCTGCATAAAATATATAGCATTTTAGTTAAATAATCAATCAATAAGTGGATATATTTGCCTAATTTGACGCTGTTTTTAGTTAAATAAAAGCACCAAGCTCTACCACATTAATTTTTTGTCATTTTTTAACGCTAAATTAAATGTGACAAAATTAATAACATTAATCATCTTCACATTAACATGCTGGGGGGCACCATTATGTATTCAAATACCATTTCTAATTATTGATTTATTGTTAGAGAAAAAGGCTATCAAAGTAATAGTTAAAATAATCTTTGTAATAATATCTTTGATTCTTTTCTTTTTGGTTCCTAGTTCAATAAGAGTTTCAATAGCTTTATTCTTTCTTCAACTGCTAATTGAATATCTTGTTTCTGATAAATTTAGCTAATTTATTTATTCAATTGTAAATACCAAATTTATAGATGTCTTTAACGTACTGTAACAATCCCTAATTTTTCAAAATGCAAAAATATTCATACTGTAACAATCCCAATTAGAGGTGTGTTAAACATATATCTATATTATTCTATAATATAGTGTGTTAAGTTTTAGATACGCTGATAATAGTAAGAAAAAATGCCTTTAGATTAAAAGCTGGCACGACTATATTAATCCAAATGGTATAAATGCGAGTAAAATTGCGCTTGATTGTGAAAAAGATTATTAACCGACTATAATAATCCCGTATAAAAACAGAATAATTTCGGTGTGCCTAGAAAAGATTATTATTTAAATGCGTTCTTATCAAATGTTATCAATTTATATCCGTGAATTTGAAAATAAAAATCGTTAACATAGTTTTTAATCCATTCAACCTTTGAAATTGAACTTTCATTATGATTGTCATGGGCTAAGATGGCAGAATTTATGATATTATTAGCAACTCTATTTTTTAACGCTTTTCGAATCTTTTCATTAAAGAAGAATAGCGGATTTACACACACGGATGAATCTGAGTCTTTAAAAAACGGTTTATCAAATTGCCTTGTAGGCATGGATTCGATATCAATATTTTCTAAAACATTTTTATCAATAATTGTTCTAGGGTATATAGCCACTTTGGATTCAAGCTCATAAGCTCTAATTAACGATTCACCTAAAACTATTTCAGAATCAATATGAAGCAACCCTTTAACGATTGCACCACGAACAAGTAATTCATAAACTGATAAACATTCTACAGCAAAACCAGCAGCAACATTAAAAAGCGAATTGAGTGATTCGGTTGGATTATCACCATTAATTTTCACAGCAAATAAAAAATTATCTGAAAAAGATCTAATAATCACATCTTTTGAACGATGTTTTTTTATAAAATTGCTGACAAGCCAAAGCTTAGAAAAAGTGCTTTTTTCATCTTTTTTTAAGCTTGCCTTTGTACCCAAGGCATCAAAATATGCAACGTAATACTCTTCACACGTCAATTCTTTATCTGGTAAGCCGTTGATAATCAAGCTCATTAGTTAAACCGCCTATTCTCTTCCATGAACTTCATTAAGTTTGCATGTATAATTCCGTTTCTCTTTTGGATTAAGAAATCTGTAGTCAATACATACTTAGGAAAATTATCTTGAATCTTTTCTAAAGGAGCATACTCTCTATTTTCTGTATCTTCACTGCTTAAGATAGTATATGCAACTTGAACATAAGAATAATTTAAGAATAAGTCTTTCAAGATAAAATCACATTCTAATGCGCCAATTCTACCAACTGATACATCATAGTTCTTAGATTTGGCATAAAGATATGCAACATTTTCCAGTGCGGGTCCGTAGTTAATTTTGCTATTTGGATTTGTAAATTGTGCAAACGATAAGTCGGCTAGATAGTATTTCTTTTCATTTTGAAACATCTTTCTGGACTTCATATCGAATCTGCCACATTCATAAATAATCTTGGCATCAATCAGATGTTGAATATACTTCGCTACTGTGCGGAATTGGATGGCAATGCCATTCTTGTTTAAATCTTTAACAATGTTATTAATGCTGGTTGTGGCTCCATAATTATTAATGATGTAATCTCTAACCAAATTAAAGACTTCGACATTCTTGATTTTTACTCGCTTCTTAATGTCTTTCTTAAAGATTTCGTCCACTATTTCACTAATGTATACTTTTTTAGCGGCGATATCAGGTAAGAACAGTGTTCTTGGAAAACCGCCTTCAACAATATAGTGTTCTAATTCAATAGAAAGATTTCCGTCCACTGGCATCTTGTAGAATTTTTTCATGTCTAAGTATTCGTAGAAATTAAGAGGAAAAACCTCAAATTCAAGATATCGTCCAGTAAGATGCGTCATCAATTCTCCGCTGAGAAGATAGGAATTGCTACCAGTTATGAAAATTGAATAATCTTCTTCAGCTCTAAATGCATTTATCATTCTCTCGAAATCTTTAACATTTTGAATCTCATCAATAAATAAATACTTAGTGCCTTTTATTCCTTTGGATAATTTATCAATCAATTCTTCAAGAGCATCCGGAGTTTTAATCTTTGTATATCCTCTTTTATCTAAATCAATATAAATAATATTGTTAGGATTCACTCCACCTTCAACTATTTCCTCACTTATCATTTGCATGATGGAAGATTTTCCGGATCTACGAACACCAGTAATAACTTTAATTAAATCATTTTCATGGTAAAAAGGTCTGATTCTAGATAAATAATTTTCTCTTTTGTAAAGCTTCTTTTTCATATTTTCTGACTCTATATTATCTATTTTTCTAGTTAAATGCAAGTTATCGCACAATAATTTACAATATTTTAAGATTTTAGTGCCATAACCGCCATTTATCTCACATTTTATAGTCCTAACAGCAGATTGTGGATATTATTTTCGATTCCTAAATTATCTAGTACGGTCTTCAATCTAACAAATGTTATCTGATTGTATTCGGCTAAAAGATGTGTCGTAATATATTCATCTTTATATCCTTTGGCGAGTTCATTTAAAACTTCGATATTCTCTAAGCATTCAATCTTTGTTTGTTGGCTTAATATTTCAAGAAGCTCTCTAAAGGATCTATTGTCTTTAGTTATCATTGTTTTAGTTGGAATAATCTTGTTATTGCCAATAGCCTTATTCCTTTTTACATAGCACTTAATCTCAACGCAACTAGGCGCATCTTCTATTAATCTATATTTATATAATAAGGATAGGCCTGATAGCATTCCGTAGTTATTATCAACATAGAAATCTACCATTGCTTTTTGAATATCTTCTTCAGTTGGATTCTTGCCAATATAATAAACACCTTTACCAATCTGGGTCATTTTAAGAACAGCGTTAGCTCTAGTGAGATATTGCCTAAAAGAATCGAAATCATTTGTTTGAAAATAGTGGGTAGCTAAAATCTCCACATCAAATATGGTGTTCTGATGTGTTCTCCCATAATTAATAATTTGTTGTACGATAGATAAATTTTCCATACACCTATATTATATATAAATGCAATTGCGAGACAAGTTAAAATATCAAAAATTACTTGATACTTTACTTTATATATTTTATATATAATAATGAGTATATCAAAATACTACTGTCTCGCAAGTCCCCATTGTCTTTCACCGGCTGTATAAATACCAATTTTATAAATGAATAAAAAGTTTTCGACTATAATAACACCATCAAAAAGCATGTTAAATCTATATACTATATTATAAATAATATAGTGCGTTAATCTCAAGATACACTGATAATAGTAGCCTTCTTCAAACTGCAATATGCTGTTTTTAATAAGTGTTTCACTTTCAACAGTATTTGATTTGCAAAAAAGTTATCAATATAATACTAGTCCATAAAAAAGAAGTGTTAATTAAACTAATAATCTCATTTCTATTTTCAATTTGAGACTTTTTAAGATGATTAGATAATTGGCTTTCAAATAATGAATCTAAATCGTTTGACATTCTTTTTTATTATATAAACTCAATTAAAATGATCCAAATTTCGGATTCTTTCTAGCATTCATGTATGCGCATTTTCTTAATTCACTATATAGTTCCTTATCTTGAAGCGCTAATTGAATTTTTTGTTTATATTTGCCAAAAAAACAGGTTGAATCAAGTATCTCAACTGAGCCAATATCGTTATTGAACAATATTTTGGTCGCCAAAACATAAACTTTTGTTGCCATTTTAATGAGCGCTTCACTAGAAACACTTCCGCCTAAAACATAGGCATTAAAACCATTTAATCCTTGCATTAAAATTTTATATTCATCTTTTGGACCAAACTCACCATAATCAATAATGTTTGAACAAGTCAAAATCGTGTCTTCCAAACAATCTTCGACTTTATTGACATTCTTATAATAAGGGATCGAATTAGTTATTAATTTACGATATGTTTTAGAAATTAATTCAAAATCAGTTGAATAATCGAGAAGAGTAGAAACATCATATAACTGTTTAATTATCTCAATATGTTTTGGTCTTTCATCTTTATAATAGTCGGTGAATTTAATACCAGATGTATGAGGGGCAAATGCCACTAATTTGTCGCCAATTAATTCATCAACGGTTGGTAAATTAACTTTATAAAACGGCTCTTCAAAAACAAATAACTCATTATCTATATTTTTAATTTGAACAACAGAATAAGTATTGTCTTCAAAAACAATATCTAGCAAAACAAAAGACTCCTCAACTTCTTCGTCGATTATGGATTCATAATTAAACTGAAAATGGGCTTTGTCTACACCTGGTTTTGGTGGTCTTATTTGTTCATTAATTTCGCTAAAGAAATCAGACTTAATGTTTTTAATTTTGTTGATAATTTCTTCTTTTTTGCTATTTGGACACAAAATGTCTATATCAATAGATAGACGATTCAACTTATTCAAGAGAAGCAAAATCGAAGTGCCGCCTTTAAAAATAAAATCGATCTCGTTTTCCACTAGTGTTTCCAAAACTTTAAAAGCATATGCAAGTTTCTCTAAATGTTCATTACTTACATTTTGAGTTTTGGCTATTTTATTTATTCTTTCTTTGTCGAAGTTTTTATTGCTAATCATATCGTATTGCCCTCTCAAATTCTGGGTTTGCTTTTTTCAATGTTGATAAAACTTTTTGTTGTCTATTTCTTTTGGTGGCATAACGAAGAAGGGTAGAATAATTGATGGAATACCGTTTGATTAGTTCGGAGTAAATATGTGGTATCTCATTAGATAACATTTCATCCAAAAAAGAATCTGAAACAATATCCACCATCATTTTTTCCAATTTAGGCTGCGTTAATCTAGGGCCTTCTTCTTTCTTTTTGCACCTGTAAATGGGTGCATCTTCATTAAAATTTTTCACTACATAAATCGTTCTATCTGTATTGTATTTTGAAAAAGTTTTCAAATCTTTATAGAAAACCGCAGAAATTCCTTTTTCTTTTAATTTATTAATCACATGTTCTGTTGCAAACTTCTGGCACTCAAAGATAACGAAGTTCTTATTCGGAATCAAATGCGAGTATTTTGAAATCCAAGACGAATCCCAAACAGAAACATCATAATCAATAACATCTCCTTCAAAATAAAAGAAATATTTATCCAACATCTTTTTTTTGAAAGAAGGAAGAATGTTATTAATTTTGTATTTGTTAAAACTATATTTGGAGATAATGTTGTCTTTGCAAAGCTCATCCACAACCATATAAATCTCGTGTTGTTCCTTTATTTTCATTTGTGACGAAACAATCTTAAAAAGTTCATCTTTGGCGATGAAGTCACTTTTTTTGGCTTTCTCTTCAATAATTACAATCAATTTCCTATTTTTCATAAAATCGGGTTTTTTCTAATGTTTTACCCGTTTTCATATTACAAAATTATCGTTAGATAGTAAAGAAAAAATGGTTTGTAGAGTTATCTTTACCAATAGGTGTTGATTTCAATTTTTGCTTATAAATATTGTATCATTTGCCATAATGCAGTTTAACACCATCAATTAATACTGATTTAAATTTTGTAAATTGATAATAATACTCCCAAATATATAAAATAGCGGTAAATAGATCAACACACATCTTTCCAAATTCCAAAAAAGAAGTTTTATATGTTTTTGTGCCGTTTTTTGTTTTATTTATAAAAGTGACTTCTTGATTAAGACCATCGGTAAAAATAGAATTATGGCCTTCTGCATTTCTAATAATGTTATTTAGAACGCCCCTTATTCCATCAAACAAATCGGAATTGTTATTAGTAAAGTATTCATATTTGTTATATTTTGAGCCCATGCCATTTAATCTTTCGTTGAAATCATATATTCCTGTATCAAAGTGGTTATATGTTCCGTTAGTTTCAATGTTATAAAGCCCAACCAATAAATCTATTGAATCGCAAAGAAGTTCAAATCCCTTTTTATACAAAACCGCTAAGTCATCAATAGATATTGTTGAGACCCCTTGTTTTGTAAAATCAATATTACCGAATTTATCAAAGTTATCATAAACAGGCAAAAGCTGGTCAACACATTTGATGTAGTCGATTATGTAAGAAGGCATCTTAAAAAGATACGTTTTGAAGTAATCATTATCAAGATTGTTTAAATAATCTTTTACAGACAAAACATGCTTTTTAACTATGCGTCTAGTCTTTTCATTCATTATTTGATACATATTGTTAAAAACACCTTCAGGCATTATTGGTTGTAGCAAAGAATTTACATAATGTTTTGTTGCTAACATAGCATCTAACTCATTGATTATGTTGTTTGCATTATTGTGTTTATTGAGTTCGACTAAGATATTCTCGTTCGTGTTTAAAAAATACTTTCTAATTAAATCCACTCTATTGGTGCTTAATAAGTTATAAATGTTCTCAATTTTATTAATGTAAATATCAGATTGATTAACAAAATATAAAAGATTTTGCATCCTTTGGTTCTTAGAAGGAGTAGTAAAACCTCTTCTTACAAACATGCTCATTTGAACATCAGTTGTTTCATCTCTTTGTTTATACTTATCGATTAAGAATTCTGTTGCTAGTTCGAGTACATAATTATAATCTTTATTGTTTGTTTCTGTGGCGCCGATAATGTTTTCGCTTATCGTGGTGTTTTTATTGTCGATCACTATTGTTCCAGAAATATGGCAATTACATTTTGGACAATAGATGCTTACAGGAATATTAAAATAACCAACTTGATATCTAAGTCTTAATAAACAATTACAATAATTGCATTTATAAATACTATTTCTAACCATGTGTGATTATTTCAAAATTTGCTGGCCATTAAACGGGTGACAAACTTGCATAAATGTTTTACAAACTATCTCTATTTTGCTTGTTAATTGCAGGAATGATTAAGGCCTTTGCAAATTTACTATATTGTGCTCCTGCATATGGAAAATTAGTATTATCCGAAGAAAAATCTAAATTAAAATCTCTAAAGGCGTTCAAATAAAAATCATAATTTTTTGGTCCTTGTGTGTTAGCAAGCGTCTCTTTAAAAGCAATGATAAATGCGTTCAAAGAAATGACTTTCAACAAGCGAGAGTTTTTATCCCAATAATTTAAAAATCTTCCTTTAATTGCTTTAAAATAAGTTCGCAATGAATTAGCACAATATTTTATATAGTCCTCAATATCTTTGCTTTGCTCTAGAACAAAATCATTACTATAGTTATTCTTTTTTAACCAATACTTATAAAGGCTTGTTGGCACATTCTTTGCCACAAGAAGACTAGACATAGCGTATTGTATGATTGATGCGATTTTTATAGGAGCGTCATCAGTCTTAGATAATTGAAACATATTTTCAAAAGGTGCATCGTTATTTAACAATTCTATAACTCTTCTAGAAACAGCTTCCCCAGAAGTTGGATTCATAATTGCTTGAATCTGAATGAGGGTATCTGCATCAACAGGTTTAGCGTTTTTATTAATTGACACAAACAATTCGCTTTCAAACCTTCTCCTTTCGGACAAATGTTTGTATTTTTCATTATCTGGATAAATAATGCCGGTGACTAATAAATTGTATGAATCACGCATTGGTTTAATTAATTGTTCATCCGTATTATCTTTGTCACAATCTTCATAAAACGCAAAAACACGATGTTGACCATCAATAATGCCAATCGAATTATATTCAGTTGGAATCTCCATCATAATATTATTATCAAAGCGAACAACATTATCTAATATCACTGTTTCTCTATTGTCTTTGTTAAAGAAGCGAACTCCATCTGGCAATGTGACAATAATGTTGTTAATAAATGTTGTTTTCTTTGCAATAACAAAATCTCTAATAGATTTGATTCTTTTAACGGTTAATAATCTTTGATACATATCTGGTTGTTTTTCCCAACCATCTTTTCTTAAAACATATGAATATTTAATTAAATCGATTGGTTTCATCATAAAAGAAACCATTCTTATGCCGTCCTTGTATCCAGTCACAGAATCTGGATAAATGATCGGAGTAACTATTGGTAAATTAACTGAATTCCCGGAAGGGTCTGGTTTTCCAATATCTTGAATTCGTAATTTTAAATATTTAAATAATTCATATTTGAAAGATGCTTTAATGCTTTTTGACATCAAACAAAAATAACTAAAAGTAGATTTATCAATAAGATTTAAATGTGTGTACCTTTCAATATCTTCCTTGATATATCTTGTGATTCCATATTCGAAATATAAATAATAAATATTAAACTCTTGTTGTGTGTATCTTTGAAGTGTCTCTTCGCTCGGGAATTTATCTCTTAAAAGTTTGATAAACGAGGCTTTTTCCGTTTCTCTTATAATTTTAGACGTTTCTTCTTTTTCTAATTTGTGGTTTTTATTAAACGGCATACCAGCCGCCAAAGCTTGTTCTTTTTCTTTGACAAACCTTATTGTGTCTTCACAAATGATGATTATGTTTTCGTAGATGAAACAGTGATCTAATTCATTTTGCTTTCCACCGAGAAGAAATTGCCAACCCTTAACACTTAATTTTGTAAAACCAGATAAAACAAATATGTTCTCAATTTGTTTAGAAAATGCATCTCTTTTCTTTTTCTCCGCAAGTTGTTCTTTGGTTAGTTTTGGCTTTTTGTTCTTTTTCTTTACCATTTGAAATCCTCCGGTTTCTGAGCCACCTTTTGAGTCAAATCTGGTTCAATCACTGGAACATCTGGCCTATACTCAATCGTTCCTTCAATAGCCTTTGCAATACGTTCTTCTGCAATTGCTACATACTCTTTTTTGAGTTCACATCCAATAAATTTTCTTTTTTCCATTACGCAAGCAACCGCTGTTGTTCCACTACCAAAAAAAGGATCTACAACAACATCGTTCTCATTTGTAAGGGCTCTGATTAAACGTTGTGGAATTACTATTGGAAATTGGCACGGATGATCCGTTTTTTCAACGTGATTAGCTTTGACATTTGGAATTTCCCAAACATCAGAAGGGTTTTTGCCTAAAGGATTGCCACTGAATTGACCGGCTTTTTTTCCTCTATAATATTTTTTGCCAGGATATTTTTGAGGAACCCTAATCATATCGAGATTAAAAGTATATTCTTTTCCTTTGGTGCACCAGAGAATTGTTTCATATCTACCACTGAGTCTTTTTTCGGCATTAAGGCCATGACCAAAAGTCCAGATTATCCTGTTCCTTAAAAGCATTTGTGAGTCAGGTTCAAGATTCTCATTAATTTTTTGAATGATATTATAAATAATAATATCTAATGGAATAGATACTGAATCCTTAATATGAAATCCAACTTGCCAACACAAACTGCCACCTTTTTTTAATATACGGATAGACTCTCTAAGAACTTTCTCATTCAATGATGAAAAGGACTTGATGTCATCTTTAATATTTTCATATTCTTTACCCATGCAATATGGCGGAGAAGTTACAACTAAAGAGACAGATTCATCATCAATTTTCTTTAATATTTTAAGGCAATCTTCGTTATATAGCCTTATATCATCCGATTGGAAACTAATTGTTTTCATTTTTAATAGTTTGTCCTATTTATTAATTTAACTTTTAGTTAATTAGTTTTCAATCAAAATAAAGAGAATACTAACTAACCACCAGCTCTTTATTTTAGGAAAAAAGAAACAATTTTTAAATTGTATTAAAGAATGAGAATTATGATAATAATTATATGGAAAGAAAGACATTAGTTATTCTTGGTAATGGATTTGATTTAAAATGTGGCCTTCATAGCAGTTATAAAGACTTTTTTGACCACCAGATTAAATGCTATCCGAACTTTAAAACGTTGTTTAAATATTTGAAAAATAATAAAGAAGCCTCATTCAACGAAAATAAAATAAACGAAATTATTCCACTGATGTCGCTTGAAAAAGAATTATCTTTTTTTGACTTATATTTTCTTGTTAGTGACTGGCGAAATGGTTTTTTACAAACAAATAGAATATGGTCAGCAATTGAAGACATGTTGTTATCTGGAATTACAGCTTCTAAGAATTCAATAAGTTTTAACATTTGTCATTCTGTCTTTATATCAATTAAATCGAAAGATTATTATTTCTTTTATCAACATCAATATGCAGAAAAAATAATCGGTCATTATTTATATAAACTGTTCGACGGAAAGACATTGTCTGAAAATCTATACCATGATTTTTTAATAAAGGAGCTAAACAAATTTTCAATCAATTTTGCTAGATATATCACAAATCAAACAAGCAACAACGATGAATATATGCATGAGGCACAAGTTTTATTGACAAAAATTACTGGCGTTGGTCTTAACGAATGCAAGATTATTTCATTCAATTATACCGATCCTTTTATAACGCCAGATTCCGCTAATATACATGGCTTAGCATCTAAAAATGAAATTGTTTTTGGTGTTACTTGTGATCAAGGTAATGGCAAAGAAAAGTGCCACCATGACTGGAGTTATAAAATGAGCAAAGAATATAAAATTGCTTTGATTATGTCCGAAGGACAAAAAGTGTCTTTAGACTACAATGGTATAAAAGACATATATGTTTATGGTTTATCTTTAGGCGAGCAAGATTACGATTTCTTTGAAAACCTCTTCGATCAATTTGATTTTTTAATGCGATCATATGAGTCAAAAATACATTTCTGTTATTCAATATATAATGGTAAAACAAAAGATGAAGTTGCTGAAGAAATAACAGGAAGGGTCACCAATCTAATTAATAAATTTGGGGATTCACACGAAAATTACGGACTATTAAGATCAATGATTCAAAAAGGTAACTTGGATATAAGATTTATTGGTTGATATACAGTTTTGTGTCTCAATTGTATCGGATTTTAAAACAGAATCAGCAGTACAAAGAAAGTTCTTCTTCAGTTTCTCCAGGGAACAAAACAATTATTTTGTCCAGCGTTCCATTTGATCTACAAATCTATGGTAAAAAGACAATAATTCCAGCAACTAAGAAGTTAGGCAAAGAATAAAAATCGGTGAGTGTTTGCAAAACAAAAGCCCACATCTCAATCATAATTTAAACACGAGCCATGTGCTGTTTTAAAAAATATGGTTATATATTTATGTTATTTGCCTTTAAATATAAATAAGTAAGTATGAATAATAATTTTAAAATCAACCCACGGGTTCATTATTTTAAGATATTCACTATCAAACCACGCTTTTGGCATAACATCATGTTGTCTTTTCATATAGACTTGTGAGTAACCAATAATGCCAGGTTTAACTTTTATTTTTTGTTTTTGCATAAGTTTTATGGTTACTTGTATGCCTAAAAGATATCCGTCTTGCATTGTACGAATATTTGCACAAGGTGTTCAAAAATTCGGACAGACTACTTCATATACTGTTTTATAGATAGTTCCTTAGGGAGTTTCTCTGACCACGGTAAGAGATTCTCGATAGGAACTTTATTTATATTTTCAAGAACATATTCTAAATATTTATCAACAACTAAAGCGTTTGCCTTAGCGGTCTGAACAATAGTAAATATTCTTCCAGAAATAGAAGCACCTTTTTCTGTTTTAGCAAATAACACATTTCTTCTCATTATCACGAAAGGTTTAATAGCTCTTTCGCATATGTTGTTTGAAATAGGGATATGACCATCTAATAAGAAGGTTTTGCTTTCTTCTTCAACATTTAAGAAATATTTAACTGCGGTGTCTAACGGCGTTCCTTCTTCTGCTTTAATTGAATGTAGATAATCGTATATATCATTAACAATTTTCATATATTTGCCACTTTGACGGATTTTATATATTTGTAGCGGTGATTTCTTATTGGCTTTTAACTTAGCCTCAACAGCGAATAATCGATCAATTCTTTTTACCATCTCGTTTGCAGTGCTTATTTTCTTTTGTTCGTCATTTAATACCTTAACGATATCGTAGAACTTCCTTCTTATATGAGCGAAGCACCTTTGAATTTTGATTCCCTTATTAGCTAAGTCATCATATCCAGCGTATCCATCAGTGACAATATATCCTTTATAACCATCAAGAAGTGTTTTGGTTTTATT